>JBAYNL010000027.1:0-12195 GCA_041678805.1 Candidatus Altimarinota bacterium
GAATACCGCTTTTTTCAATCCTTTATTGCAAAAGCAAGGAGTCGATCCTAGTCCTCAGTTCATCTGACAATTCAACTCCAAATGGAAGCTTTAATTTTTTGTCTCCCGCAGCCAAGAAAAGTTCCACAGGAGTATTTCCTTGATGCCTCATTAGGAGATTTTTAAGAGTTTTCATTGTTTCCGAATTTGCACTCTTAGGGATTTTAATAGTAAAAATATCAGCGGCATTCATCTTTAAATCAGGATCAGAAGCTTCTTTCTTTTCCCCCAAAACATCATCTAAAAGTCTAATTACGATATCGGATTTATCTCCCTCTTCAAGGGAACCATCTTCTTTCGCGTTTTTCACCATGTTATCTAAGGACAAAAGTTTGGCGTTATCACACATGATTTGATAAATCCCACGACGATTATCAAGCTTTCCGGTAAGGCCCAGAACACAGTCTTCATGAAGAACATCACCGTATTGAGAAAAAGTTTTAGGGAACATAATTGCATTAACTTTTCCGCTTGGATCTTCAATTATAAAAGTAGCCATGTAGCCCCCTGTTTTTGTTAGCATCTTTTTCAATCCAGAGATCAATCCAATAACTTTCACCGGTTTCCCCAGACTTTTACTGGTCAAATTGCCTATCAAATTAGCCTTTCTGGAGATATATTTTTTTAACCCACGAAGAGGATGTCCCGATACATACATTCCTATAAAGTCTTTTTCCCATTTTAACCTTTGCATCTGAGTTGATTTTGGAACATTTCTCATCTTAAACCCACAATCTTGAGTTGCAGATTCGTCCATCATCCCAAAAATATTAGTCTGCCCGTTTACAGCAGAATCTTGACACTGTTTAGCGTATTTAGAAATCTCATCATAATTCTCGGCGATTTGACTGCGGTCTCCAAATTCATCAAGAGCCCCACTATAAGCTAAAGCCTGAATAGTTTTTTTGTTAACTATTTTTTGAGGAACCAAACTTGCAAATTCCTCCAAGGATTTAAATTTGCCTACCTTCTCCCTAACATCTATCATTTCTTTAACCGGACCTTCTCCGACACCTTTGATAGCCATCAAGCCAAAACGGATTGTCTTATCATTAACCACCGTGAATTGACCAAATGATTCATTTACCGATGGAGGAAGAACATCAATTCCTTTCTCCAAGCATTCTCGTATTTCCAAAACAACACGATCCGTATTTCCCGCATCGCTACATAATAATGCCGTCATAAACTCAGTAGGGAAGTGCGCTTTCAAATAAGCCGTTTGATAGGCGATCATTCCATAACAAACAGCATGTGCTTTATTGAATCCATATCCCGCAAAAGGCTCAACTACTTTATCAAAAACTTCCTTTGCAAAAGATTGTTTATGCCCTTTAGCAACAGCACCATTGATAAATTTTTCTCTTTGTTGCGCGAGTAAACTGGCAATTTTTTTACCTACAGCTTTTCTAAGCAAATCCGCTTCCCCCAGGGAAAATCCAGCGAAATCTCTAGCCAGTTGTAAAATCTGTTCTTGATAAACCGCTACTCCATAAGTATTTTCCAGTATCGACTTGAATGAATCGTGAAGATATTCCACGCGCTTTGGATCCTTTTTGCCCGCAATATAATTTGGGATCCAATCCATCGGCCCCGGTCTATATAAAGCTCCCATCGCCACAACATCATCAAACTTTGTAGGTCTTAAATCTTTTAAATAGCGACGCATTCCGGATGACTCAAACTGAAATACGCCAGTAGTATCTCCTTCTTGAAATAGCTTAAAAGTAGCTTCATCATCCAGTGGAATATGATCGATCTCAATCTCTACATTTTTGGTTCTTTTCGCAATCTTACATGTTTTTTCAATAACAGTGAGATTCTTCAGACCCAAAAAGTCCATTTTCAAGAGACCCAATTCTTCAATCGGTTTCATCGAAAATTGAGTAACTATTTCACTAGTATCACCACTGGCTCCATGCTGTAATGCCGTATATTCCGTAAGAGATTTTTCTGAAATTACTACCGCACAAGCATGAGTGCCGGCATGTCTTACCGTTCCTTCTAGTTTCATAGCATAATCGAGTAAGACCCTTGCTCTTTCATCTTTTTCATAAGCCTGTTTTAAAGCAGCGTCTTCTTTCACCGAAACCTTTAAGGGAACATGCTTGCCTTGAATCGGAGGAGGAACGGTTTTTGCTAACTTATCCACTTCCTGGTAAGGATAACCTAACGCTCTTCCCGTATCACGCACCGCTGCCCTGGAAGCCATAGTTCCAAATGTAATAATTTGAGCCACATTTTGACGACCATATTTGCCAATTACATATTGCAAAACTTCATCACGCCTATGATCCGCAAAATCAATATCAATATCAGGCATACTTACTCTTTCTGGATTCAAAAAACGTTCAAAGAAAAGTCCATAATGTATCGGATCCAAATCCGTAATCCCTAGAGACCAAGCCAAAATTGATCCAGCCGCGGAACCCCTACCCGGACCAACAGCAATTTTCTGTTCTTTGGCGTGTCTCACGAAGTCCGAAACAATCAAGAAATAAGTATCAAATCCCATATTATGAACCGTCATTAGTTCATATTCGAGTCTTTCCATATACAATTTAGGAATTTCGGCTTCCTTAAATCTGCGACTCAAGCCCTCTTCGCATAATTGCCTAAGATATATATCAGCGGATTCATTATTTGGAGTAGGGAAAGAAGGAATTAGATTTTTACCAAATTCAAAGTCAACATTACACATATCAGCAATTCTCAAAGTGTTTTCAATCGCACCGGGAAACTCTTTTGAAATATGCTCCATGTCTTTCACCTCGCGAATCGAGAAATCTCCAGTATATCTCATGCGATTTTCATCACTCACAGTAGTCTGAGTCTGAATACAAATCATAATGTCATGAACATCTTTGTCTTCCGGACGAGGATAATGCGAATCATTTGTAAGAACTACTTTAAGGTCATACTGCTTTGACAACTCTTTAATTCTCGCATTAACAATTTGTTGATTTTCAATCAAAGGATGATCTTGAATCTCCAAAAAGTAGTTATCCTTGCCAAAAATTTCAATATTCCTTTCCACTACTTCTTTAATAGCCTCTTCATTCTCAGAAAGAATCATTCTAGGCAATTCTCCAGCTAAACAACCACTCAAAACAATTAGTCCCTTACTATGAGCTTTAAGTAATCCAACATCTATTCTTGGTTTATAATAAAAACCTTCTAAGTTAGCTTTTGTAACTAAAGTTAATAAATTCTTGTATCCTTCATTAGTCTGCGCCAAAGTCGTCATGTGATAAGGCTTATTATCAACTTGAGCTTCTTTATCAAACCTAGTTCGCGGAGCCATATATAGTTCGCACCCCAAAATTGGCTTTATGCCATTATCTTTTGCTGCATGATAAAACTCAATCAAGCCATAAATGACTCCATGATCGGTTAACGCTATAGCCGGATACCCCAACTCTTTTGCTCTCAAAACTATATCTTTCGGGCTACCAAATCCATCCAGTAGACTATAGTGAGAGTGAGTATGTAGATTTACAAAAGACATAATTTATTTAAGCAAAGTTAGCCATCATATGCATATGCACGTGAAACACCTCTTGTCCACCCTCTTTCCCTACATTGATTTGAAGATGATATCCAGGAAGATTTAACTGTACTCCCAGTTTTTTAGCACAAGCAACCAAATGTCCGATAATTTTCTCATCACCCTCTTCCATGTCTATAATTGTAGGAATATGTTTTCTAGGCACAATTAAAATGTGAGTATCAGCTTTTGGATTAATATCTCTAAAAGCTACACAAACATCATCTTCATATAAGAACTCAGAAGGGATTTCTTTGTTGAGGATTTTACAAAACACACAATCTTCCATAACAAAAAAGTTAAATTATTAAAGCGGTAGCATTCTAATTTATTTGGAAGCAGTAAGCAATCTTGTTTACTACTTACGCTTAAGATCTAATTTGTAAACCGCACGTCCAACACGCACGAACTGAGGATTCTTTTGTAAATTCAAAGAAATCGTACCTTTTTTTACGTGTCTTTGTTTCAAAACGCCCTCGATAATTTCCTGTTTCGTCATAGGACTAGTTTTTTTCAAAAGACCTTCGATAATGTCAGCAACAGTTCCTTTCTCATATCCAAACTCTTTTAAGGCATAAAGACCACGCCCAACTAAAACGAATTGTTCGTATCTTATAAGTTCATTGTGAACAGCTTGAGTCGTAACCACTTTTTTATCAAAACCAGATTCGGCAATTTTATTAGCAATTTCAACGAAATGAAGAGGTCTTTTTTCTCTCTTCAAAACAATATAAGCCTTATCTCTAATACTTCTTGGATTGATGTGCCTCCAAGTCATTAAACCAAAACCACCCTCAACTCTTTTAATCCTTTTATCAACCTCTAAAGATGAAGTAATAATAGCATCTCCAAAGTTCTTTAAAACCTCCTCCATTATTTGACGAATTTGAACAACCAATTTTCCATCCTGCATCACGTCAGCCTTCTTTCTCAAAGTCTTAATTCCAGTAGAAACAATTGAATTTATTAACGCAAGACTTAATCCTTTTAACTTCCAGAAAGGATTCACCAAGTTCGTTTTTTCAGATTTATCAATTATTGGATTAATACTTAATGCTAATTTAATAATATGAGCGTCCACGTCGCTACTAGAACCAATTTCATTCAAAATAGCCTCGACTAATTTTCTTTCCAAAATAACACCTCCATTCTCATCCACAATTCTATTTGCAATCTCATTAATAGCATTCAAACGGGTCGTTTGGACGGTTCTCTTTAACTTATTTAGAGCAATTTTTTCAATTTGGCGAACACGCTCTCTTGTAACTGAAAATTGTTGACCAATACTTTCCAAGGTTCTTCTTGGTTTATTATCCAAACTAAAACGTTGAACAATTACATCTTTCTCTTTATTTGTTAGAATCAAAAATATGTCTTCAATAATTTCACTTAAGTTAAGTTTTGTTGAAGGAATAGACATATATTATTAGTTAATAATCAATTGCGCAACAAGGATATTCACTTACTGATCTATTGTCAAGCCAGAAAATTGATTTTAAAGCAATATTATTTCCTGGAAAATTTTGTAAGGGGCAAACTTACACCTTTAACCTAAACGAGTCAAATGAATTTATTTGGTGTTGCAATTTAGAAAGCACTCATTAAAATGGGGGTCGTTCTTACAGTAAAAGAATGGGCGAGTGGTGGAACTGGTAGACACGTTAGCCTTAGGAGCTAATGGCCTAAAACCGTGAGGGTTCGAGTCCCTCCTCGCCCACCATTGGAGCGGAGAGGTAGCCGATCCATAGCGCAAGCAAAAAGAGCTTTGCGATTTTTTGCTGGAGCGAAGGAAAACTTTTAAGAAAAATACGAACGTACAGTGAAGCAGTTTTCGCTGAAAGTTTAGGCGGACCCCGTTGAAAAACTAACGGTCAGAAGCTAAACTTTTCGTAGATCAAAGAAGTTTTCCCTATTGAGTTAAGAAATGTTAATATCTTAACGATATAACGGGGCTGTAGCTCAGCTGGCTAGAGCACTTCCATGGCATGGAAGGGGTCGTGGGTTCGAATCCCATCAGCTCCACCAATTAAAAACAATTAATATGAACATCAATCCTTGGCGCGACGTTAGTCCTGGCAAAAACATCCCTGATCTTGTTAATGGCATTATAGAAATTCCAAAAGGATCACGCGCTAAATACGAACTAGACAAGGAGAGTGGCCTTTTGATAATGGACAGAGTTCTCTATTCAGCCATGTATTATCCAGCTAATTACGGCTTTATACCTCAAACTTACTGCGAAGATCACGATCCTCTAGATATAGTTATCCTTTCTCAGATTGAGATAGTCCCTCTCTGTATAGTGCCAGCAAAAGTAATCGGAGTAATGAGAATGCTAGACGGAGGAGAGGCTGATGACAAAATTATCGCCGTTGCTGCTAACGATAAAAGCGTTAGTCACATTAATGATGTTTCCGAATTACCAGAACACTTCGTTTCAGAATTACGCAATTTTTTTGAAGACTACAAAAAATTAGAACACAAGACCGTAAAAGTTGAAGAATTCCAAAGCGCTAAAACTGCTAAAAAAATTATCTCAAAAGCGATTGCCGACTATAAGAAATTAAAAAAACTGTAATAATTTCAAGTCTAATTACGCATTTATTGAGCTAACTTTACATGGATACTCCAGGAATAAACAAAAAGATGCGGTTATTAGGAGGAACTATTGAATTTTCCCTATATAAAACTGAGAAGCCTTTAAACGAATCCATTTTTGACGAAATTAACGAAGAAATGCTGAGATTACAAAAAATCTTTAATTTTTTCGATAGCGAGAGCGAATTATCTCAGCTTAACAAAGAAAGAACATTGATTGCATCTCAAGACCTAATTAAGGTCATTAAAATGAGTTTGCCATATTGCGAATTCTCAAACGGCAAATACGACATATCCAAAGGAAAAGAATTTATTCAAAGGAAGAGCGGAGAGACAGTCACTCAAGTCAACTGTTCCTTTAAAGACGTACAAATCGAGGGCAATAGAATCACTCTTGCTCATCCAGCCGTTCTCATAGACCTCGGAAGCGTAGCCAAAGGATATATCGGCGATAAAATGAAAAAGTTTCTTCAAGGTAAAGAAATCACAAGTGCTTTTATCGACCTCAGGGGAGATATGCTTTTTTATGGAGAACTTACTGAAAAAATAAATATCCAGCACCCAAGAAATCCCGAAAAATCTATTTTTTCTTTTGAAAAATCAAACGCCGCAATCGCAACTTCCGGAGACTACAATCAATATCATGATAATTACGACAATTCCCATATTTTAAATTCAGAAGATTTTTGTTCCGTTACAGTCATTGCCGATACGCTAGCAGAAGCTGATATTCTCGCAACATGTATTTTCACTTCAGGCACAAAAGAGCTTGAGAAATACAGCAATAAGCGATATTTTGTGGTAACAAAGAGTTTGGACACTTTTATCTCGGATAAATTTATATGAAATTAGCAAAAATTATAAAAATCTCATTAGGAATAATATTCGCTATAGGGTACATCGTGTTTTCCAATTCGATCCAAACCACCCAGTACATTTGGATACTTACTCGTATTTTCGGAATGGTTTCAATCGGATTACTTTTTCTCGCAACTTTTTTGGGAGAACTAAGGCTTTTGGGATATCACAGATTTTTTAAATTTCACCATTTCTTAGGGATGACCACTTTTTACATTGTCCTTCTCCATTTCGTTTCAGCTATTTTTGAAAAATTCAAGTGGGGCAAAAATCTTACAATTACAGATTACCTGGGAACAAATTTTTCTGATAAATGGATGATCGCATTATCAATAGGCTCAATCGCTTTTTATTTAATAATTATAATAGGGGCTACGTCTGCTTATTCCGTAATGAGAAAAATTGGCTACAAGAGATGGAAATTAATTCACTTCTTAAGTTATTTAACACTAGGGTTTGTTTTTTGGCACAGCATCTTTTTAGGAACTGAATTTAATCATAGCGATTTTAAGTTATACTACTTTATCGTAACTGTTTTTATTTTTAGTGCACTTTTAGGACTTTTAACTTTGAGAATAGCAAAAGTTAAATTTGACACTACTCATAAAAAATTAGGTTTCGCGATTTTAATTGTGATAATTTCAGGATTAATTACGTATTCATCAGTAAGGGTAAAAACATATGCCGAAGAACTAGCCCTACTAAGTAGTCATGATTCGGAAGTTTTTTCTCAAATTGAGGAGTTGACTAACTCCAATGCCGAAATAGAAAATCTGAATTTACAACTACAGGAACAAATAGATAAAATAAAAGAGCTTTCGGGAACAACATCTGTAGCTATTGGGAAAGCGAAATCAATGGGAATACAGACAACAATAGACCAACCTCAGGCCAAACCAACATCAGAAGAGGTACCAGAAGAATTGCCAATAGTAAAAACTCTCGACCCAATCATAGAAGAACCAATTAACCATACAGAAGATGACGACAGATATGAAGAAGACGACGATTGACGTCGCAAACCAATCAGGTAGATCCTTAAAAGCCCCATTAACATTCGGAGTTTTTGTAATCCTAGCCATACTAACAATGGCAGTATTTTTCACAACATTGAATACTAAAGAAAAAATGATCAGAGACATCATTGCTAATCATGATCTCAAGATTCAAGAATTACAGCAGCAAAAAACTCAACTTGAAACAACAACTAATGAACTAAACAACACTTTGTCTAAAGAAAACATTAGATACACATCTTTAAATTCAGAATTAACAAGACTCCAATCAATCCCAAAAACAACTGCTTCAACGCCAAAAACAACCCAGCCAGTAACTTCAATACCAACCCCAGCAACCCCAAAACCTCCAACAGTTGTAACACCCCCAGCAAAAAAAACACCGGTTGTCGTCACTCCACCAAGAAACACCAGAGCCTCATAAATAACGTAATCCAAAAACCTATGAAAGGATTCTCTCAAAACATTGAAAAAGCTACTCTCGAAAACATCAATTTTCGAAAAGTTCTTTATACAGGCAATCACAGCCAATTAGTATTAATGTGCTTACAACCAAAGGAAGAAATCGGAATGGAAGCCCACACAGAAAATGATCAATTCTTTCGTTTTGAAAAGGGAAAAGGGAAATGCGTTATCGACGGCAACGAGTACGATGTAGAAGACGGTTCAGCTATAATCGTTCCATCAGGAGCACCGCACAACATCATCAACACATCCGAAACAGAAGAACTAAAACTCTACACCATCTACTCTCCTGCACATCACAAAGATGGGATTATTCGTGCCACTAAAGAAGAAGCCGAAAAAAACGAAGCAGAATTTGATGGCGTCACAACTGAATAAAAATTCACATTAGTTCATAGGGAACCTCTGACACATATCATTTCAGCCTTTCTCAAGCTGTTTTTTTCGATAATCCCAACATCGAACAGCTTGAAGTTGCCTTTCTACAAAATAAGCCTAGGATCAAGGCCAATGAATCGAAATATTGAAATAACAACTGGAGAAATTGACACTCAATCTCAAGAAAAGCCACAGCTTGAAACAACGTGTTATTTGCAATATATCCCAAGAGTCCGAGCAATTATTGATAAACATGGCCTTTTGCCATTACCAGAGTCAGTGGTTATAAGATTAGCTATGTTAGGGATCCCTAATGATCAAGAAGAAAGCTTTCTAGGCCATTGCGAAACAGTCGGGATAATGAGCTCAAAGTTAATGCAAGGACTTAATAGAACAACCGACATCCAATTCAGCACTGAGGAACAAGTAACAATAGCAACAGGAGCTCACATTCACGACATAGGAAAAACAGGCCCAGCAGGAGATCTAAATCCATATCCCTGGATATTCGTAAAACTATTTAATATAAATTGTCCTATCGGGACACGAGAAGCTCATCTACGCACCTTACTAGACTATGGAGTTAACCATGGATTTTTAACAAAAAAAGAAAGAGAATACGTAAAAACAGTGTTAAGAGAAGCAAATCTCAATCCTGACACAATGACTCTTCGCTCATTTTACGATCTTCACTCCTTAGATACATTTGATATTTTAATGAGAGCTGGAGTCGAAGAATCTATTGCTGCAATAGCTTCTGGTCATCATCTTAAAAGAGACATTAAACCAAACGGTTATTCGATCCGAGATCTGGTGCCAACAGCTCGTATCATCGAGCTTATGGATGAAGCTGCTGCGATGACAAGAAAAGGAAATCCCAAAAGAGGCATTCCCACATCAGAAAGAATAAGTTCAATCCACGATCCATTTGCCAGCATGAGCAGAGATCACGTAATAAGAGACCCCTATTGTGAAATCATTCAAGTCGGAATCCGCAGCGGAATTTTGTCTCAGATATTAGAAGAACACGTAGATCAAAATCCCTAATCATTAGCTAACGAAACGATTATTTATCTAATTGCGCCGAGAGCGTTCTATCAGCGTCTTCTTCATCCTGCTTCTTCCTTACTACAGCTAGGACCTCCTTAAACCTAGCCTCAAGATCATTAAAAGCACTTGTGGCAGCCCTAAAGCGATCCTTCTTTTCAAGAAGAAGAGTTGGTTTGTCTTTACCCTTATCGTTCGCTGGATCAGATGATCTTGAAAGATTTTCTACAGACGTAGTGATTTGGAAATCAACTGTTTTTATCGGACTACCCTTATCTTCCCCGTCAACTACTGTCACCCTATAATATGGAGAAGAAGCTGTTTCCGCTATATAAAACATTCCTTTATTAAATGTTTCTTTTAATTCTGGGTTTGTGGTTACAATTTCCGAAATCTCATTATAAGTAGTTACCGCGGCATCCTGAGCCTTCGCATAATTATCTTGAGCATCAATCGCTTCGGATTTTGCTTTTCGAAGCAACTCCTCGGGAGTTGGAGGTTTCTCTTTTTGTGTTGGTCCTTTAGCTAAGGCGCCAAAGTCAAGAGTCTCATCTCCAAAAGAAGGCAAGTCTGAGTTTTCAAAGACAAGAAACTTCTCTTTAAATAGATTTTTAAACATTTTTATTTTGATTATTTTTCTTTATTATAAAGGATTTTCGATGTTTTTGGAAGAGTTTATTGCCATTCCAAGGCCAAAAACAACAAATACTCGCTTACGAAAAAACTACATGCTATATTTTAAAAAAATAAACACCTCATCCCATGGTTACAAATTCAATCGAAGAATTTATTAAAAATATTCCAAAGGCAGAACTGCACCTACACATCGAAGGAACCTTTGAGCCGCAGTTAATGTTCCAAATTGCCCAACGCAATAATAAAAAAATCAAATATCAATCCGTTGATGAACTAAAAAAGGCTTACAATTTTAACAATCTCCAAGAATTTCTCGATATCTATTATGAAGGAGCCGGCGTTTTAATCGAAGAACAAGATTTTTATGACATGACCTGGGCATATCTTGAAAAAATACATTCACAGAAAGTCACTCATACTGAAATATTTTTCGATCCCCAAACACACACAGATAGAGGAATAAAATTCAGTACAGCTATTAAAGGAATCCACGGAGCTCTAAAAGATGGCCGAGAAAAACTAGGAATAAGTTCACATATTATCATGTCTTTTCTTAGGCATTTATCAGAAGAATCAGCGATGCAAACTCTAGCACAATCATTGGAATATAAAGATCTGATCAAAGGAGTAGGACTAGATTCATCTGAAGTTGGAAATCCTCCATCTAAATTCTCTAGAGTTTTCGATAAAGCTAGAGCCGAAGGATTTTTAACAGTTGCTCACGCCGGAGAAGAAGGTCCCGCCGAATATATCTGGGAAGCCTTAAATTTATTAAAAGTTTCTAGAATAGACCACGGTAATCATTCTTTAGATGATGAAAAACTAGTAGAGACATTAGTAGAAAAAAAGATGCCTCTTACCGTATGCCCTTTATCAAATTTAAAATTGAAAGTAGTCAAAGATTTAAAAGATCATCCACTAAGGAAAATGATGGCCAAAGGCCTTTTAGTAACCATTAATTCTGACGATCCAGCTTATTTTGGAGGTTATATTAATGAAAATTATTTAGAGATAACCAAGGCTCTTAATTTATCCAAAGAAGAGGTTTTGCAATTAGCAAAAAACTCATTTATCGCAAGTTTTTTAAGCGAAACCGAAAAACAAGCAATGATGGAAAAATTAAATAAATACAATCAATAAAATAAAAACACCATGCGTAAAAAAACATTACTTATTATTGGAATCACTACGTTTTTTGTGTGCATACCGTCGTCTTGGGCAAATTTTACAGACGTAACCGATATTACCGATTTCTCAGAATCAATTAATTACGCCCAAGAAAATAGCATAGTAGAAGGATATCAAGACGGCTCATTTAGGCCGGATAATCTAATAGACAGGGCAGAATTTAGCAAAATAGTTATTAATTTCGCATTCTCCCAGGAAGATATTTACGGAGAAAATTGTTTCCCAGATGTAAAAACAGAATGGTTTGCAAAATATATCTGTACCGCAAAAAGAAATGGAATTATCCAAGGATACAATGACGGATCATTTCGCCCAAAAGATAATATAACTCTGGCTCAAGGAGGAAAAATTATAATTGAGTCATTAGATTATGAATCACCAAGGAGTCCAAATATTTGGTATGAACCATACATGCAGACTCTA
>JBAYNL010000028.1:0-11282 GCA_041678805.1 Candidatus Altimarinota bacterium
ATTTAAAAAAGGGCACTAACCCGTTTGGGGCCAAGAAGTGGTCCTTTTAAGAGAGGATTATTTCTTGGACAACAAGGTTAGTGCCCCGTATACGCTATTTAAGGAGCATTGTCCCTAAAGAGCGGGTTTTGTGCAGGAGAACCCAACTAGTTCTCGAGCGGGTTGTTTCGCTTGTGGCGAAACGGTATCCCTACCGTTCTTTGGTGATTTATTTTAGAACGGAGATCACCGGCCGTTCTTTTGTATTTTTGTTTTTGGGTTCTGTTGTCCCTTGATTTTTTAAGTGACAAAAGAATTTGTATTTTTGTTCAGTTTGTTTTTGTTTTTTGTGCTTAACGGTGGCGTAGTTTGGCGCCATCGAAAAGTAGGGAGTGGCGAAGGAGGAGTTAAGATAATAAAATTACAAAACTTCTCCTTCAGCATTCCCCACCTTTCGTTGTTAAGCGAGATTAAGAAGGTAGGGCTACTTTTTAAAGATCACAGATCCTTTTAAATTCCTATATTGTAGCATTTTTTCGAACTTTTTTCAACATCAATAGGTCATTTTTTTAGTAAATTTGGCCAAAGTTTGTATAATTTGCCTATGACTAATGTCGATCTGAATAAACCAGAGGAATCTGGAGAGTTAAAAGGTAAGCTTTTTTTGATCGTTGGTCCGTCCGGTTCAGGAAAGGGAACTGTAATTGCTGAGCTCAAAAAAGTTTTTGCAGATTTTGTTTATCCGATTTCTTGTACGACTAGAAAGATTCGTGAAGGAGAGATTCCTGATGATGTTTATCATTTTGTTGCGCGTGAAGAGTTCGAAAAGATGATTTCTGAAAAGGATTTTTTAGAATATGCGATTGTGCATTCAAATGAATATTACGGTACTCCGAAAAAAGATATTGTGGAGCCTTTGAAAGAGGGAAAAACTGTGGTGAGAGAAGTGGACATTCAAGGTTTTAATTCAATCAAAAAAATTATTCCGGAAAAACATTTGGTCTCAATTTTTATGAAAGTTTCTGATTTAGAGGATTTGAAACAAAGGATTTTGCGTCGCGGAGAAATGTCTGATGAAGAACTTGCTAGACGCATGGATAGTGCGATCAAAGAAATGGCAAAGGCTGCGCAATGTGATTATCAAGTCGAGAATCGATGGGGGCAGATTAAGGAATGTATGGATCATGTAGAGCAGATTATTCGCGCTGAATTAAGCGCATAATTATTAACCCAAATAATATGGTAATCGGAACTCTCAAGGAGATCAAAAACAACGAAAATCGTGTTGGGCTTACTCCCTATGGAGTAAAGGAGTTAACTTCTGCGGGAATTAGAGTGATTGTTCAAGAAACGGCCGGTCTTGGAAGTGGGTTTTCTGACAGTGAGTATAAGGAATGTGGGGCCGAAATGATGAGAAATCCGGAAGACATTGTAAAGGCGGTTGATGTTTTAGTTAAAGTAAAAGAACCGCTTCCAGAAGAGTATAATTTGCTTGAGCAATTTGCGGGAAAAACTCTTTTTACATACTTACATTTGTCAGGAGTGGATAAAAGACTGACGAAAGTTTTGATAAATAATAATATTACGGCAATTGCTTATGAGACAGTAAGAGATGTTAGTGGAAAATTACCTTTGCTTGCTCCGATGAGTGAAGTTGCAGGAATTTTATCAGTTCAATATGGGGCGGAATTTTTGCAAAAGAAACATGGTGGTCGTGGGATTACGCTTGGAAAAATTTCAGGAGTTCCAAGTGCGAGAGTGGTAGTGATAGGGGGAGGATTTGTGGGTGCTACTGCGGCAAAAACGGCTGCTGGAATGGGCTCAAGAGTAAAACTTTTTGATATCAATCCAGCTGTTTGTGAAACTTTGAATAGAGAAATGAAGGAATATCTTGGTCCACAACTTGGAGAAAATTTTGAAGCACTTGTTCCTGAGAAAGAAGTTTTTGAGCAGTCCTTGAGAGATTGTAATTTATTAGTTGGAGGCGTGCTTGTTGCGGGGACAAAGGCTCCAACTGTAGTTTCTGAAGAACAAATCAAGATGATGAAAGATGGTTCTGTAATTATTGATGTGGCGATTGATCAAGGTGGTTGTATTTGGGGATCTCATGCTACAAGTCATAGTGAACCAGTCTTTGAACTTTATGGAAAAATTTATTGCTGTATTCCAAATATGCCGGGACAAGTTTCTCGTCAGTCTACCATCGCTTTAACAACTGCTACGCTTCCTTATTTGAAAGAATTGGCTGCAAAAGGAGCTGAAACAATGCTTAAAGAATCTTTAGCTGGTGATAAAGGATTTGCCAATGGGTTTAATGCTTATAAGGGGCATATCACTTATGAAGCTGTAGCAAAGGATCTTGGAATGACGGATTTGTATAAAAACATTGCAGAATTAGCATAACGGATCGAGAAAAAGCGAGGGAGATTTTTTCTTATCTGAATTGAGATTACTTGACCGGTTTCTAAATGCAAAAAACGTGTACTAGATGCGGAGAAGGATATGAATGTTTTGACGAAGATCTAGCTCTTTACGAGAAAGTTTCGCCGGTTTTTGGTGGGAAAAAATATTTGATTCCGGTGTCGGAGCTTTGTCCTTATTGTAGGTTTGTTGAAAAAGGAGCTTTTAGGAATGAGCATACTTATTACAGGACAAAGTCTTCTATGTCAGGGAAGCCTTTGATCTCGGTATATGAGCCGAATAGTCTTTATAAAGTATTTTCTTATGACGAATGGTGGGGTGATTGTTGGAATGCTTTAGATTACGGTAGGGATTTTGATTTTGAACGCGGATTTTTTGAACAATTTGCAGAGCTTTTTGTGGATGTGCCAAAAATGAATTTGATTCAGGATGGGACTTCGGAGAACTGTGAATATACTAATTTTGGTTCTGAAAATAAGAATTGTTATCTTACTTTGGGTTTTAGGGCTGAAGATATTTGTTATTCGACAGATGTATTTATTAGTAAGGATTGTGTCGATTGTTTTCACATAATTGCTTCGGAAAAATTATATGAATGTGTGAGTTCGGAGCAATGTTTTAATTCTTCGTACTTGAATAAATGCAATCAATGTACTGATAGTTATTTTTTGGAAAATTGTATTTCGTGCAAAAATTGTTTGGGGTGCAAAAATTTGCGGCATAAACAGTTTTGTGTCTTCAATAAGCTGTATTCCGAGGTTGATTATTTTGAAATTTTGAAAAAATATCAATTAGATACGAATGAAGGAATAGAAAAATTCAAAAAAGAATATGAAAAATTTAAATTAACATTGCCATGTCTTTTTGCGACGCAGAGGTTGTCAGAAAATAGTACGGGAGAGTTTCTGGATGGGGCGAAAAATTGTCATGAATGTTTTATTACTTTGGCTGGAGCCGAAAACACTAGGTATGGTTTTGCGGTTGGAAGGAAATGTAAAGATATGATCGATTGTAGTAATTGTGATGGAGAATTGAATTGTTATTCTGATGGGATGTTAAATTCGCAGAGAGTTTTATTCTCCCATTTTATTAGGAATTGTTCGGAGGTTTCGTATTCAATGTTTTGTTATAATTCGCAGAATTTGTTTGGCTGTACGGGCTTAGTTCGTAAGCAATATTGTATTTTTAATAAACAATATTCGAAAGAGGAGTACGAGGTGCTTGTGCCAAAAATTGTTGAACATATGATAAAAACAGGCGAATGGGGAAAATATTTTCCATTGAGTATGTCTGCTTTTGGTTACAATGAAACTTTTGCTTATGATATGAATCCAATGTTAAAAGAAGATGCCTTGAGGCTTGGATATAAATGGTCTGATTATCAACAGGATACGGAAATTAGTGGCGAAAATTGTGTGGTTTGCGAAGTGACGGGAAGGCCTTTTAGGTTGATAAAACAGGAATTGGAGTTTTATAAAAAGCAGGGGATTCCCTTGCCAAATAGGCATCCAGATGTAAGAATTGAACAGAGGTATCGAATTAGAAATCCAAATAAATTTTGGAAAAGACAATGTGGAAAATGTGGAGAAGAAATTGTAACGACTTATGATCCAAAAAGACCGGAGGTCGTTTATTGTGAAAAATGCTTTTTGGCGGAAGTGTATTAATTTATATTTTTTAACTTATTTACTATGAATTCATTTCTAATTGTTTTGTTCTTAGTCCCTTCTTTTTTCTTTTTTGGGGTGCAAAAAGAGGCGGTGGTTCCTGTGAATGAACCCAGTGATTTAGGTTCTGAAAAGTCGTATGAAAATGAAAAATATGGCTTTTCGTTAGAATTACCTGATACGTGGAGACCTGTTGGAGAAGAAAGTAGGGGGGCACTTCCTAGTGAAAAGGTGGTTGAGGCTTTTAATTTGATAGGAAATAACAGTGAAGTGATTCAAATAGGGTCTGTTCCTCTTTATCTTAGGTCTGTAGCAATTGGAGTTGTGCCGATGAAGGATGTTGCGGCAAGAAAGAAATTGGATTCGGTTTTATATAAAGAATTTCTGGGGAAAAATGATAAATATGAATTTTATTATGAGGCTGAATTGTTGTATATGTATCCTTATGGTTGCAACAATATTGAAAGTGATGAAGAAGAGAAATTGTGTGCTGAATACAAGCCTGCTTACGAAGAAACTAAGGATATTGTGGAAAGTTTTAAAGCGATTTAGTTGGAGATTTAAGCTTTTCTGGATCTAGTTCTCAAGTACTCTATTGCTACCGGAATCATTGAAGCAAAGATAATTCCGAGGACGATAAGAGAGAGGTTTTCTTTTACGAATGGAATATTGCCGAAAATAAATCCGCCCATTAAAAAAACGAGAACCCAAGAAACTCCTCCAATGATGTTGTAATTTAAAAAGGTGAGGTAATTCATTTTACCGATGCCGGCTACAAAGGGGGCGAATGTTCTAACGATAGGGATAAAACGTGCGATGACGATTGTTTTTTTGCCGTATTTTTCGTAGAACTCGCGAGTTTTTGCCATGTGTTTAGGATTGATGAATTTGGAAAAGAGTTTTTCTCCAAAAACTTTCCCTAAATAGTAGTTGACGGTATCTCCGACAACTGCGGCAACGCAAAGGATTGCGAGTAGTAAATAGATGTCTAAAAAGCCACCTGCGGCAAATGTGCCTGCGATAAAAAGGAGAGAGTCGCCAGGGAGAAAAGGCATGATTACGAGTCCGGTTTCTACGAAAATTATGATGAATAAAAATAGGTATACAAAAAGATGATTCCCTTCAAGAAGTGGGCCGATGAATTTATCTGCGTGAAGAATTAAGTCGATTAATTTGCTGAACATAAATTGGTTGGTAAGCATTTTAAATGCGCTTCGTGAACTTTAGCAATTTTCGGAAGTTGGGGCAAGTTGCTTGAATTTCGAGGAACTGTGCGATTTTTTGTTGATGTTTTGGGCGGAAATGGTTATTCTTTTTGGGCTTTTGAAGCACACTACTTATTGGGGTGTCGCCAAGTGGTAAGGCAGTGCCCTCTGGAGGCACTATTCGGGGGTTCGAATCCCTCCACCCCAGCCAAATGATTCAATTCCGAGCATTATGATCCGTCGCCCTGAGGCGAAGGTGTTATGTATAAACTCGTCCTTTCATCCTTGGAAAGGCTCTTTTGGGCTTGTGGAAAGTACTAGACCCGTGTGCTAGGGGACAAGTGGCGATCGTTAAGACCTAGCTTGTACTATGTCCGTCGGCGACATAGCACAAGCCTTCTAATTTTTAACTAGTCCAAATGAAAACATTCGGTTTGTTAAGCAAGCCTAGTGAGTTCAGTACCTCTCGAAGCTTATTTTCGTAAGGCTTAGGGACTAAAACAACAAAAGGTACTGGACGAGAATCGGCTTTCATGACCCTGTTCGAAAAATCAACGAACTGTTCATGTGTATGTTCGGTGTACAAGTCTTCACCAATTTTTGCTTCTGCGATGCAATGGAGTCCTGTAGCATCAACAGAAATTACATCAGGTTCGTGCCTACCGCATTTAGAAGGTTCGTCGTACGATTGATGCGAAGCGGCCAAAATTCTGTGATTTCTCCTTTGACCGAGTTCGTAAATAAGGTTTTCGACGAGCCTATTATGCAGAGGCGATTGATTTTGTGGCATAATTGTGTAAATTAGAGTGTTAATTGTGGGTGGCCTAAACAGTAAATTTTCTGTTTTGGTCGCCCCGCTTCTGTTAGTTGATGTATGCTTTCGTTACCGACGTTTCGAAAATATCATCATTTAACACTGTAATTATCCGCTCTGGGGAACAGGCTGTCAATTGCTACTAAATACTGTTGCAAAATATTTTAAGTAATACTAAAATTACTACAGTCCTATTAAATATTTGAAAGCATGCCTAAAAAGAAATCAAAGCAACTGAAAGAAATCTGTGATAGTATTGGCTCGAAGATATTTAAACGTAGGTCTGAGATTGGAATGACGAGAAAAGGTTTCGCGCAGAAACTTGAGTTTTCACAGGCATCAGTTTCAAATATCGAGAAAGGTAAACAATCGTTGACTGCTGAAAAGTTATGGCATGTTGCACTTGTGCTTGGATGCTCTCCAGGGGATTTGTTGCCACCAATACCGGAAGAATATAAACATTTCAAGAAGCAATTGGCGGAAATTGAAGACGCAAAAACTCGTGAGTGGGGGCAGGAATTACTTCACAACGCTAAAATATGAATTATCAAAAAGCAACATTGTCGGCAAAACAGTTTCTAGATAAGCTAAAAATTACGAAGCCACCGGTTGATATAAGGGCGGTAATTAGATCTGTAGGTATTATTGTTGCTGAGGCTCCGCATGAAGATGATGGAATGTCTGGGTTGATTTTGAGAGGAAATGGGAAGACTCTTATCGGATTGAATGCTTCTCATCATGAGAATCGAAAACGTTTTACTCTTGCGCATGAACTTGGGCATAACGAGCTTCATTCTAAAGGAATTTTTATTGATCCCGAGAAAAATTTTAATATAAAATACAGAGCTAAGAAAAATGGTGGTTATGATCCAGAAGAGTCAGAGGCTAATGCTTTTGCTGCCGAACTTTTGATGCCAGAAGATTGGGTGAAAAAAGATTTTGATACTTTGGATAAAAATTTTAAAAGTCTTGGTAAGGAATTTATTGCGAATGCTTTGGCTAAGAAATATGAAGTTAGTGATGAAGCTATGAATATAAGACTTGATAGTTTGTCTTTAGTCTAATTATTATAGTCACTATTTGTTTTTTTATCACCCAAACACACGCTTCCTTCTTTTAAATATAGTTGCCCATTGATGCATTTCAGGAATTGGCTTCTCTCGAAGTTTGTGCCTTCATTGAGGATGTATTGGATGTAATCCATATGCGAAAGAAACTCCAGAATGGTTTGAAGAGAATGTTTACATGGCCTTGAAGCATATTGTTTTGATGGTTTGAATTTGCAAAGCGTTGATGTGAGGGAATAAAATGGTGCAGTTATGATTAAAAAGATAAAAAAAATAAAGAATTTGGGAATTTTCTCAAATTATCAATGGGATAATTCTTTGCCTGATTTTGAGCGCTATAATCTTGTATATGGTTGGAATAGGGCTGGTAAAACGACTTTGTCCAATTTGTTTTCTGCATTAGAAACGGGACATCTTAAGAATAATGAAGGTTTAGAGTACGAAGTTTCGACAGAGGACGGGAGTGTTTTTAAGGAGAATGAGCCTTTTGAAAGAAAGGTAAGGGTTTTTAATCAAAACTATATTTTGGATAATATAGAACTTTCGGGCTGTACCGCAAAACCAGTTTTTATTCTTGGAGAAGAAAACAAAGCTATCGTTAAACTGATAGAGGATGACGAAAAATTATTGAACGGAAATCCATCAGATGCTAATGACGTTGGAAAAATAAAAAAACTGAAGGAGTTGACTTCTTTAAAGGAAAGTAAGGAAAAGGAGCGAGGGCAAAAATTTACCGATGTTGCTAAAATCATTGGAGAAAATACAAGTGGAGTCATAGCTCGAACTTACCGAAAACCTGACGCAGAAGCCTCGTTTAGAAAGATTAAAGAAAAAGTGTTATTAGATCAGGATGAAAAAAAGAAATGTTTAATAAACATACAGCAGGAACAGAAGACTATCCTCGAAGAGCTAGAAATTCCTGAAATTGAGGGAGAAGGTGGAAAGCAAGATTTTTTGGAATTTCTTACTGATATTCAAACTTCTGGAGCATTGCTTTTTTCGAAAACAGTTGAATCTGTTGTTATTGAAAGGCTGAGAGAAAATAGTGATATTTCAGGGTGGGTTGAGGTTGGATTATCCTTGCATGGTAAACATAAATCAAAAGAGTGTGAATTTTGCAGACAGTCTCTACCCGAACAACGTCTTAAGGATTTAGCTAATTTTTTTAATGAGGCGGATCAAAAATTGAAAAATGATATTGAAAACTTACTTAAAAATTTACGAGAGGTCTATTTACTGATTGAGGCAATAAAGCCTGTTGATGGAGCAAATTTATATAAGGATTTACAAAGCGACTATCAGATTTCGGTTTCTGAGCTGGAAGAACAAAAGAAAGTGTTATTAGAAAAAATTACAGAGTATGCGAACTCCTTAAAAGATAAAAAATCTAAAACCACGGAATCAGTATCTGTAGATATTGATTTGAATCACTCAATTTTTATTCAAAAATTAGGAAATGTTAGCGCCCACATTAAGAAACACAACGAAAAAACAAATAACTTTAAAAAAGAAAAAGATGATGCTCAAAATAAGTTAGAAAACCATTATTTGAGTGAGATATATGATGACGTCCACGCATTAGAAGTTGCTGTTGAGGAGAGTACAAATAAAATGGGAATTCTCATACATGGTGATTCAAAAAATCCCGAAGATCTTGGGATTGAGGCTTTGCAAGAAAGGATACGAAAAAACCGTGCTATCATTTCTTCTTCACATAAAGGTTGTGAAAAAATTAACGACAGATTGAAAATATTTCTTGGTTGTGATGAGATCGAATTTGAGGTTGTTAAGGGAGGAGGGTACACAATAAAGAGAAATGGTGCAATTGCTCATAATTTAAGTGAAGGTGAGAAAACGGCTATTGCCTTTGTTCATTTTACAATTCAGTTACAGGATAAAGACTTCGATATAAAGGAAGGAATTATTGTTATTGATGATCCTATTTCAAGCCTTGATTCCAATTCTCTTTTCCAAGCATTTGCTTTTTTAAAAAATTCTGTAAAAGAGGCTCATCAAATATTTGTTTTTACTCATAATTTTGATTTTTTGAGATTGCTTCTTAACTGGTTGAAAAGTGTTAAGAATACTGTAGGACGAAAAACATATTTAATGATAAAAAACAAATTCCCTGCAGGTAATAGAGAAGCTTATATTGCTGAAATAGATAAGGTGTTGAAAGATAATGAAAGCGAATACCATTATTTATTCAAAATACTTTATGAGTTTAAGGATGATGGAACTATAGCCTCCGTTTATCACATCCCCAACATAGCCAGAAAGGTTTTGGACACCTTTTTGATGTTTCGTGTTCCAAACAATTTGAGGGCCTATCAGAAATTAGAAACGTTAGCTTTCGATGAGGATAAAAAGACTGCAATTTACAAATTTGTTAACGATCAATCTCATATAACAGGGAGAGGATTTGATCCAGCACTTGTGCCAGAGACACAAAAAAATGTTCAATACTTACTTGAGATGATAAAGGCAGTGTTCCCAGAGCATTTTAACATCCTTGAAGAGTCAGTGAGAGCTTGAGAGCCTCACCCCTGCGGCTAAAGAATAAACGAGGTTTTTGTCAAAGATTTTGCCTAGAATCAGTGACGGCTTCATTTTCGAGACATTCCTTTTTTATGCTGTCTCATTTGTCTCATTTCACGCCGAAAGGTATACTAAGTCCAGTTTCGGCTAAAAGGGTACTAGACCTTCCTAGCCAGCCATTGAAAATCAGCATTGTCGAAGGTAAAGATGATTTTCAATTTGGCAGGTTGAGAGCGGATGAGAAGTTTATACCGCCGAAGGCGGTAAATCCCTCCACCCCAGCCAAATTATAATAAAACTTTAAGAAAGTTTTCTTGCTTTTATAATCTTATTTTTTTATCTATACTGAATTTCCTATGAAAGAAATCCAATTCTCAGATGAGGCGAAACAGGCAATAGATTTAATACAAAATAGTTCTGCGAATGTTTTTGTGACTGGCAAGGCTGGAACTGGGAAATCTACTCTTTTGGAATATGTGCGAAATAATGCAAATTCTAAGACGATTGTACTTGCTCCTACTGGTGTAGCTGCCATAAATATTGGTGGCGAAACGATACATTCTTTTTTTGGTCTGAAGCCTGGTTTTGAATTGGACGAAGCCAAAGAGTCTCGTATCAATGAGAAAAAAGCAAAAAAATACAAAAGTATTCATACTATAATGATAGATGAGATTTCTATGGTGCGTGCAGATTTGCTTGATGCGGTAGATGTTTTTTTACGAAGAGTAAGGGGGAATAGCGCTCCCTTTGGTGGTGTACAGATGATCTTTTTTGGCGATTTGTATCAATTGCCTCCTGTTATGACTCAAAATGATAGAGAGCAGTTTTATTCACAATATAAGGCTCCATATTTTTTTAATGCAAATGTGTTTAATTTCTTTGAGATGCGAACTGTAGAACTTAATCATGTATACCGTCAGACTAATACTGATTTTATAAACTTGCTAAACTCAGTTCGAAACAACACCCTAGCCAATTGCGACTTGGAGGTGTTGAATTCTTGCTGTGATCCACATTTTGTTCCACAAGATTCAGATAACTACATTCATTTAGTGACTACGAATGCTGATGCCGCAAGAATTAATACTGTTAAGCTAGCCAATCTAGCAGATACAGAACATATATTTACCTCAAGTAGCAGTGGGGAAATAACAAAGAGTTTATACCCAAATGATGAAGAGATCACATTAAAAGTGGGTGCGCAGGTTATGTTTATTTACAATGATCCAGAACGAAAATGGGTGAATGGTACAATTGGAAAAATAGTAGGCATTAAGGAGGAATACGACGAGGAGCTTGATATTATAAAGCGGATTGTCTTGGTCGAAAAAAGTGACGGAAAAATTGTAGAAGTAGAACCCTACACATGGGAAATATCTAAGTATGTATTCGAGTCTGGGGTGTTTACACGAAAACAAATTGGATCATTCACACAGATACCACTCAAACTTGCTTGGGCTATTACCATTCATAAAAGCCAGGGGAAAACATTCGAAAAAGTGATTATTGATCTTGGCCGTGGTAGTTTTGCTCATGGTCAAAGCTATGTTGCTTTAAGTCGTTGCACAAGTATGGAAGGTTTAGTATTGCG
>JBAYNL010000029.1:0-10866 GCA_041678805.1 Candidatus Altimarinota bacterium
GATCATTTCGGAATTCCACTTCCGAAAACAGTTGTTTTGCATAGACCTGAGGATATTGCTCAGGCTGCGAAAATGGTGGGAGGATTCCCGGTTATTGTGAAAAATCCTTTTGGATCTTTTGGAAATGGAGTGACTATTATGGAGAGTATGCGTGCTCTTAATTCATTTTTAGTTTGGGATAAGCCTCTATATTTATTACAAGAGTATGTGAAATATTCGAAAGGTAAAGATATGAGAATTTTTGTGGTTAATGGAAAAGTGGTCGGAGCGATGATGAGGTCTGCGAAAAAGGGTGAATTTAGAAGTAATATTGAACTTGGAGGAATTGGGACTTTGGTAGTTCCTACTCCTGAGGAAATGTCGATTGCAATACGTTCGGTACAGGCGCTAGATTTAAATTATGGTGGAGTTGATGTGATGAGAAGTAAGACTGGTCCAGTTGTTTTGGAGGTCAATTCTAACCCTGGATTTAAAGCTTTAGAAAGAGCAACAGGAACAAATGTTGCGGGAGCAATTGTGGATTATGCAATTGAATTTGCTGAAAGACATCAAAGTTATATTCCTCGATATGATGTGTTGGAGGCTTCTTAAGCTCTTAAGTTGTGTGATTATTTCCCTCCGCGTTCTTTGATGAGGTGATCAATTAGTCCGTATTTTTTTGCTTCTTCGGCATTCATGAAGAAATCACGGTCGGTGTCTTTTTCAATTGTTGATAAAGGTTGACCGGTGTGTTTTGCTAAAATGCTGTTTAAGCGATCTTTTGTCTTAATAATGTGTTCTGCATGGATTCTAATATCTGAAGCTTGTCCTTCGGTGCCACCAAGAGGTTGATGGATCATTACTTCCGCGTTTGGAAGAGAAAATCTCTTTCCTTTAGCTCCACCGGCAAGAAGAACGGCACCCATTGAGGCGGCCATTCCAATACAGACAGTAGAAACATCAGGCTTGATGTATTGCATTGTGTCGTAGATGGCGAGTCCCGCGGTTACATGGCCGCCTGGGCTATTTACATACATAATAATGTCTTTGGTAGCGCTTTCATTCTCAAGGAAAAGTAATTGAGCGATAATTAGATTGGCAACGTTGCCATCAATTGCTGTTCCAAGGAAAATAATACGATCTTTTAGTAATCTGGAATAAATATCGTAAGCTCTTTCTCCTTGATGTGTTTTTTCGATAACGGTTGGAACCAGGATAGAACTATGGATTGGTTCTGATATTTTTGATTTTCTTGTTGGCATCTTGTTTGTTTTAGATAAATAAAAATAGATTTTGCTTCTTTATATAGTATATCAAATTTTCTTCTATAATTCAGCTTTTTGGCTTACTAAAGGGCTTGACGCCTTTGTGAGAATATTGTTTTATCCGAATACCTTTGGTTTTTAAAAGATTTTTATAAATGCTGTTGACTTTGAATTGGATTTTAAATAAACTGCCCCTGCATTTGAGATCTTTTGTTTTCTCATTCTCTCAATTTCGGTTTTCTGGAGAGCAAAAACGATCCTTAACATCAATAGCGTAATAGAGACATTGGCAAATTTACATTAAAATTTTCTGCATCATTTTATGATGCGGTTCAATTCTATTTGATGAAGAGTTTGATTCTGGCTCAGGATTAACGCTGGCGGTATGTATAATACATGCAAGTCGAGCGCCCTGCACCCAGTCTACAATATTTTGTAGGTTGAGTGCAGGGAGCGGCGAACGGGTGCGTAACACGTTGGAATATTCCTCGAACTCAGGGATAACACATAGAAATATGTGCTAATACCGGATGGTCCCGAAAGGGTAAAGATTTATCGGTTCGAGAGTAGCCTGCGGCCTATCAGCTTGTTGGTGAGGTAACGGCTCACCAAGGCAATGACGGGTAGCTGGTCTGAGAGGACGACCAGCCACAATGGGACTGAGACATGGCCCATACTCCTACGGGAGGCAGCAGTAAAGAATCTTTCGCAATGGGGGAAACCCTGACGAAGCGATACCGCGTGAGCGATGAAGGTCGTAAGATCGTAAAGCTCTTTTCTGAAGGAATAATTCTGAAGGTACTTTAGGAATAAGCACCGGCTAACTCCGTGCCAGCAGCCGCGGTAATACGGAGGGTGCAAGCGTTATCCGGAATCATTGGGCGTAAAGCGTACGCAGGTGGTTTGTTAAGTTGAGTATTAAATCTTGAAGCCCAACTTCAAGGCTGTGCTCAAAACTGGCAGACTAGAACACTTTAGAGGTGCATGGAATTCTGTGTGTAGGGGTAAAATCCGTTGATACACAGAAGAACACCAAAAGCGAAGGCAGTGCACTGGAAAGTTGTTGACACTCATGTACGAAAGCGTGGGGAGCGAAAAGGATTAGATACCCTTGTAGTCCACGCCTTAAACTATGGATACTAGTTGTTGGGAGATTCGACCCTCTCAGTGACGTCGCAAACGCATTAAGTATCCCGCCTGGGAAGTACGGTCGCAAGATTAAAACTCAAAGAAATAGACGGGGACCCACACAAGCGGTGGAGCATCTGGTTTAATTCGATAGTAAGCGAGGAACCTTACCTAGGCTTGACATCCCAAGAATCTCCTGGAAACAGGGGAGTGCCTCACGGAACTTGGAGACAGGTGCTGCATGGTTGTCGTCAGCTCGTGCCTTGAGGTGTTCGGTTAAGTCCGTAAACGAGCGCAACCCATGTCATGTGTTGCATATTTCACATGAGACTGCCGATTCAAAGTCGGAGGAAGGTATGGATGACGTCAAATCAGCATGGCCCTTATGCCTAGGGCGACACAGGTGCTACAATGGATGGTACAATGGGTAGCAATTCCGTAAGGAGGAGCCAATCCCAAAAGCTGTTCGTAGTTCGGATTGAGGGCTGAAACTCGCCCTCATGAAGTTGGAATCGCTAGTAACCGCGGATCAGCCATGGCGCGGTGAATAAGTTCCTGGGTCTTGTACTCACCGCCCGTCACACTATGAAAGGTAGGAGTGCCCGAAGTGCCCTTAGCAAATGAGCGGGGCCCTAAGGCAAGACTACTGATTGGAGTGAAGTCGTAACAAGGTATCCGTAGGAGAACCTGCGGATGGATCATCTCCTTTCTAAGGAGCACATAGGATGGATACTTCGGTATTTCATCCCATGGTCGAACTTCTGCTAATATTTAGCGGAAGTCAGACCCTTTTAGGGTCGAAAAGTCCACTGTCTCTATTACATTGTTGATGTTTAAGGTTTTTAAAACATGGGGCTGTAGCTCACTTGGCTAGAGCGCCTCGTTTGCACCGAGGAGGCAGAGGGTTCAATTCCCTCCAGCTCCACCATTTTCAAATTAAGGATCTTAGCAATTGCTGAGGTTTTTTTGTTAATATACGCTTTTGATGTTTACTGGAAGTGGTTTTATAGAGTTGGGCTGGTACATACGGGAGTGTCCTCTATTGGGGCTTTCTTTAAAAAGAGTTTATAGCTTTCGCGAATTGCAAAGAAGATTAATGCTCCCAAAATTGCAAAACACCAATCTGTCAGAGTAAGTGGTGCGGTTTTCAGATATGAAGAAATGTAAGGATTGTATGAAATATTTAAGAGAAAAATCAAAGAAAGAACGTAGCTTAAAAGCAATTTCTTATTAGAAAAGATATATTTAGTAAGAGCTGATTCTGTCGTGCCGGTTCTGCGGGAAGTGATATTGAACCATTGAGTGATCACTATTGAAACATAAGTCAAGGTGGTGGCTCTCATGTAAAATGCGCTATCTGGACTTATGCCTATTGGATTTTCTCCTTCGCGGAAAAATAAGAAGATAAAGTTGAGATAAGCCAGTAATCCCATTAATAATCCGCTCCAAGCTACGTCGATAAGAGTGCTTTTTTTGATGACATGTTCTTCGGGATTTCGAGGAGGTTCATTCATAATTTGTGCTTGTGGTGGATCCCAGGTTAAGCAAGTAAGAGGTAATAATTCTCCGACTAGGTCGACTGCTAAAATTTGTAGGGCAAGGATGGCTAAAGGATAATCAAATAAGATTGTTCCAGCCAGGCTGAAAAGGACGGTGAATAATTCTCCGCCATTAGCTACCAGTGAAGCCAAAATGGTTTTTTTTAAATTCTGGAAAATGGTTCTGCCTTCACGGATGGCGGTAACTAGCGTGCTAAAACTGTCGTCTAAAATTACGATTTCGGAAGCATCTTTGGCTACTTCTGTTCCAGTTTTTCCCATGGCTACTCCAATGTCGGCTTTTTTCAAGGCTGGTGCGTCATTTACTCCATCTCCGGTAACTGCAACAATTTCGCCGGTTTTTTTCAGCAGAGAAACAATTCTTAGTTTGTTTTCAGGAGAAGTTCGTGAAAAAATTAAATTACTTTTGATTAGGTTTTGGAGAAGTTCAATGTCGGACATTTTGTCTAATTCTGCTCCTTTAATTAATGTAATTGGATGGCCATCTTGATCGAATCCTATTTTTTTGGCGATAGCTTGTGCTGTCAAAGCATAATCTCCGGTAATAATGATAACTCTGATATGGGCTTTTAGAGCGGCATCAATGGCTCCTTTGACTTCATCTCTTGGAGGGTCAATCATTGCTGCTAATCCTAGGAAAATGAGATTTTCTTCGGTGTTTTCCATGGTTATGTCTGGAGAATAGTTGGTCATTTCTTTATAGGCGCAAGCTAAAACTCTTAGGGCTTGAGAAGCGTATTCATCGTCTTTATCTATGATTATTTTTTTATCTGCTTCGGTAATGAGTCTCACATTAGTTCCTTCTTTGATGTGGGTACATTTTTCGATTAAACTTTGAGGAGAACCTTTTACAAAGACAAATTTTTTGCCATGGATGTCTCTGATGGAACTCATTCTTTTACGAACGGAATCAAAAGTAAATTCTTTGATTTCGGGGAATAGTTTATCCAATTCGGAAATATCTTCTTCAGCCTTTCTCGCAAAACTGACTAAGGCTGCTTCTGTAGGATCTCCTACTGCGTACCAATTTTGATGTTCTTTATCTGGAGAATTAATAGTTGCGTTGGAAGCCAGGGCTCCCGCTCTAAAAAAGATTTCATTTTCTTCCATTTTTTGCCAAGTAATCTGATTGCCTTGATTATCTAAGATGGTTCCCTTTGGTTCATATCCGGTGCCGGTAACCTCAAATTCTTCCAATCCCATTAGAATTTTTTGAACAGTCATTTCATTTTTAGTGAGAGTTCCGGTTTTATCGGTACAGATAATATGTGTTGATCCTAAGGTTTCTACTGCTGACAGTCTTTTAATGACGGCTTTTTGTTGAGCAAGTCTGCCGGCGGCTAGAGATAGCGCTATTGATACCTGGGCGGGAAGTCCTTCAGGTACGCATGAAGCGGCAATTCCTAGTCCAAATAAAAATGCTTCGCGAAGAGTGAAGTCCATTAATACTCCGATTCCGGTTAAAATTGCGCTAATTATGAGGGTGACAATAGTTACACTTTTGGCTAAATGGTTTATTTCTTTTTGGAGAGGGGATTCTTCTGTGTCGGTATCTTGGCTTAAATTTGCGATTCTTCCTATTTCAGTTTCCATTCCTGTGTGAATGATGATTCCAATTCCATTGCCGGTGGCGACAGTTGTGCCCATGAACGCTAAATTATTACGATCTCCTAAAGCGGCATTTCCATTAATGGCATGTGTGAATTTTCTGGTGGGATTAGATTCTCCTGTTAGGGCAAAATCATTAGTTGATAAATTATTTTCAATAATAATACGAAGGTCTGCTGGAACGCTATCTCCTTCTTCCAATTTTACAATATCTCCGGGAACTAATTTTGCTTGAGAAGTTTCGAGAGCTTGTCCATTGCGAAAAACTTTTGCCTGGGCTTGCATCAAAGTTTTTAAAGAGTTCATTGTCTTTTCGGCTTTGTATTCTTGAACAAAGCCAATCACGGCGTTGATGAGGACAATAGAATACATAATCATTGCATCTCTTACTTCGTTGAGATAGAGAGAAAAACTTCCTGCCACGATCAAAATTACTACCATCAAATCCTTGAATTGTTGGAAAAATTTAAAAATGAGCGGAACTCTTTTGGAGGTGATTAATTTATTTTCTCCGTAAATTTTGATTCTTTGAATTGAATCGTCTTCATTTAAACCTTCTTGTTTGCTTTTCAAAGTGGCTAAAACTTCTTCAGTTGAAAGTTTATAATAGTCTATTTTTTTGATTTGGATTTCCACTAGGGGCTTTTTATGTTTATTTTAATAGTATATTCTACTATTTTTTTGCCTTATTTACAAGGAACTGATAGGCTATTTTGTGGCAGAACTTAACTCATTTCTAATGCTGGAGGCGGTATTTGTTTTAATTGCAATGTTTTTGGGATTTAAATTGGTTGTTATTCTTTATCCTGTAGGGTATGGATTTTGGATTTTAGGATTTGGAATTTTGTTGGTTTTGGCAATTTTGCTTATTTTACCGGGGATGTATGCGATGATTACTGGAGCGCCGTTTGTGTTGACTACTAAGAAAAGGCTTGAGGCAATGATAAAACTGGGTAATTTTAAAAAAACAGATGTGGTTTATGATTTGGGATGTGGAGAGGGGAGGATTATTAGGGCAGTTGCAAAATGTGGAGTTGCAAAGGCGGTGGGGTATGAGTTCTCTTTTTTTACTTATTTATTAGCCAAGGCAAAAACTTTTCTTAAGGGGGGAAATGAAAAGATTTATTTTAGAAATTTCTGGAAAGGGGATTACGGTAAAGCAACTGTAATTGTGTGTTTTTTGTTGCCAAAACCGATGGCTAGAATAAAAAAAGAGATTTGGCCGAAGCTGAAAAAGGGGACTAAGCTGATTTCGAATGATTTTAAGATTCCTGGAGTAAAACCAGAAAAGGAGCTACATAAAGTGTTTTTGTATATAAAAAAATAATTGACTAAAATAGTGCTTTCTATTAAGGTTGTTTTTGCAAATTTTGTTAGGGCGATTAGCTCAGTTGGTTAGAGCGCGACACTGATAATGTCGAGGTCTGAAGTTCAACTCTTCAATCGCCCACCATTTAATAGCGAGAAAACTGGTCCGCAGCGGTTTCGCCGAAGGCGAAGAAGCGAAGACTCTGATGAGGTTCTCTTCGCTGGGAAAAAAGTTAACCTCTGTTAGTGTTCATTTTCGGATTTGTAAAAAAGTAAAAATTTTTTACAATTTTACGATTTGTTAATTTAAGTAAACTTCAAACAGCAAGTAAATAAAAATGTTGGATTTTTTCTCGTGGTGCAGTATCCTTGTGCGGTGAGAGTTTTCTAAAATTAATATAAATATGGATCGTTTTTTAGTTTTTGTTTGTGGGTTCGCAATTGCTATTTTGCTTCTTAAGTATAGAGCTCAGGTGAAGGATTTTATTGGAAATGTCCAGTTTGCAGAAGATCATCTGGGGGGGACTGTTAATTTGATTATTTTAGTGGCTTTTGCTTCTTTTGTAATTTCTTTGATGTATTCCTTGGGAACATTGCAGGCTGTTTTGAATGGAACGGTAGGGAGATTTTTTGGGAAATAAAATTTGGTTGTGGCCTGAATGAAGCTCGTATTTGTTAATTATAAAAAAGATGTTGACTTTGATATAATTAATAAATATAATCCCACCGCATTATATGAGTAATGAGGTAAAAATTCTTAATTACTTTATGCAAAAAAACTGCTACATATCCCTAAGCTTAACGACCTGAAACTACGAGAGAGTCTTTAAGTTTAGGGGTGTGTAGAACTACACACCCTTTTTTGTTCCTTGAAAACTAGGTGTCAGATGTAAAATGTAAAAAGAAAGAATGCAATTTCTTTTTTGAAAAGTTAAATGTAAATGTCAATTTTTTTTACCAATTACTAGTTAAAGTAATTGGTTCTCTAATTTAATAAGTTACTTAAAAGCATAAAGTGGATGCCTTGACTCCAAACTCCGATGAAGGACGTAGCTAACTGCGATAAGTTTCGGCGAGCCGTTAAGCAGGCTTTGACCCGGAAATTTCCGAATGGGGAAACCCAGCAGAAGTAATGTTCTGTTACGATATCTTGAAATTAGTAGGGATATCGGGGGTACCTAGTGAACTGAAACATCTCAGTAACTAGGGAAAAGAAATCAAATCAGAGATTCCCTTAGTAGTGGCGAGCGAAAAGGGATCAGCCTAAACCATCTGTTACGGCAGGTGGGGTTGTAGGACTTCAATATGAGACATATTTCTATTAGCCAAACGCCTCTGGAAAGAGCGACCATAGAGGGTAATAGTCCCGTCGGCGAAAATAGGATATGTTTCTAGAATGTTCCTGAGTAGGGTCGGACACGTGTAATCCGGCTTGAATCCGGGAGGACCATCTCCCAAGGCTAAATAGGTTTGGAGATCTATAGTGGACAAGTACCATGAGGGAAAGGTGAAAAGCACCCCGGTGAGGGGGATGAAATAGTTTCTGAAACTTTATGCTTACAGAGACCAGGAGCCGCAGCAATGTGGTGACTGGGTACTTTTTGTAGAACGGACCAACGAGTTAGCAGTGTGGCGCGTTAGGTTAAGGGAGTAATACCCGAAGCCATAGTGAAAGCGAGGGTGAATAACCCGATTAAGTGCCATGCTCTAGACCCGAAACCGGGAGAGCTACTCATGACCAGGTTGAAGGTCGCAGAAATGCGACTGGAGGACCGAACTTCACGTCGTTGTAAAGGCGTAGGATGAGTTGTGAGTAGGAGTGAAAAGCTAACCGATCTCGGAGATAGCTGGTTCTCCTCGAAATAGCTTTAGGGCTAGCCTCGTGCCAATAGCAATAGGGGTAGAGATCTGTTTAGGCTAGGGGACGAAATAAGTCTACCAAACCTAGATAAACTTCGAATACTATTGTGAGTTTCACGGGAGTCAGACTATGACAGCTAAGTGCCGTAGTCGTGAGGGCAACAGCCCAGACCATCATTTAAGGTCCCTAATAAAGCCTAAGTGGAAAAGGATGTGGGATTGCACATACAATCAGGAGGTTGGCTTAGAAGCAGCCATTCCTTTAAAGAGTGCGTAACAGCTCACTGATCTATGCGATCTTGCGCCGAAGATACAACGGGGCTCAAGGCTTTAACCGAAAATGTGGATTTTTTCTGTCTTCGGACAGAACGAATGGTAGAGGAGCGTTCCTGTCAGCGTCGAAGCTCGACTGTGAGGTCGGGTGGAGCGTCAGGAAGTGAGAATGTTGGTATAAGTAACGTAAGTTCGATGAAAAATCGGACCGCCGAATATCCAAGGTTTCCCAAGCCACGTTAATCGACTTGGGGTTAGTCGGTCCTAAGGTGAGGCCGAAAGGCGTAGCTAATGGACAACGGGTTAATATTCCCGTACAACTTAATTTTCGCCCGAGCAATATCTGATGGTTTCTGGATCTAACTTTTTAAGGCCTCGTGCCTTACTTAGGAGGGTTTGGAGAACTGATGGTGGCGCTAGCTCAGGGGTGACGCAGATGGACAACTGGAGCGTGTTAATGAATTCACGTGTAAGTAGTAAGCTTATGCTCTTTGAGGTAAATCCCTTAGAGTTCGCGAGCTACGATGCATTGTGCTCTGGCTTTGCCAGGGGAATTCCAGGTATTTCAACTGCCAAGAAAATCCTCGGTAGCGAGAAAATTAAGTTACCGTACCGCAAACCAACGCCGGTGGATAGGTCGAGAAGACCAAGGCGATCGAGTAAACTACTGCTAAGGAACTCGGCAAAACAGCAAGTGTAACTTCGGGATAAACTTTGCCAATTGCTTGTTTCTAATAAGTAATTGGCCGCAGTTAAAGATTTCAACCGACTGTTTAACAAAAACACAGGTCTCTGCAAAGTCGTAAGACTATGTATAGGGGCTGACGCCTGCCCAGTGCCAGAAGGTCACGAGGAGAGCTTTACGGCTTGAATCTAAGCCCTGGTGAACGGCGGCCGTAACTATAACGGTCCTAAGGTAGCGAAATTCCTTGTCGGGTAAGTTCCGACCCGCACGAATGGCGTAACGTCGTTGAAAACTGTCTCGGCAGTAGACTCGGTGAAATTGCAGATCCGGTAAAAATGCCGGAGTCATCATGGAAAGACGAAAAGACCCCATGCAGCTTTACTATAGTCTGACATTGATTCTGGATATAGTTTGTGCAGGATAGGTGGGAGGCTTTGAAGGGCGGACGCTAGTCCGTTTGGAGCCAACCTTGAGATACCACCCTTGCTATATTTAGGATCTAACCTGTGCCATTAATCTGGTATTCAGGGACAGTGTTTGATGGGTAGTTTGACTGGGGCGGTCGCCTCCTAAAGTGTAACGGAGGCGCGCAAAGGTTCTCTAGGCCTGGATGGAAATCAGGCTGATAGTGTAAACGCGCAAGAGAGCTTAACTGCAAGACCTACAAGTCGAGCAGATGCGAAAGCAGGTGTTAATGATCCGATAGTGGCATGTGGGTGCGCTATCGCTCAACGGATAAAAGCTACGCTGGGGATAACAGGCTGATAGTGCCCAAGAGTTCACATCGACGGCACTGTTTGGCACCTCGATGTCGGCTCGTCCTATCCTGGGGCTGGAGAAGGTCCCAAGGGTTTGGCTGTTCGCCAATTAAAAGGGTACGCGAGCTGGGTTCAGAACGTCGTGAGACAGTTCGGTCTCTATCTTCCATGATCGTAGGATATTTGAAGGGGGTCTGCCCATAGTACGAGAGGACCTGGGTGGACGAACCTCTGGTGTATCTGTTGTCACGTCAGTGGCATTGCAGAGTAGCTATGTTCGGTTGGATAACCGCTGAAAGCATCTAAGTGGGAAACCATCCCCAAGATTAGATATCCCCATTAACCTCCCCGTAGACCACGGGGTTGATAGGTCGCAGATGGACGCACAGTGATGTGTTAAGTCGAGCGATACTAATAGGTGATTGAACTTATTTTTTTAGAGA
>JBAYNL010000030.1:0-10690 GCA_041678805.1 Candidatus Altimarinota bacterium
CTTTTCCAAACTAAATCGTAAAGTCTCCATTGATCTTTAGACAAAAATTTCTCAGCCTGATCAGGATGCAAATGCATATCTACCGGACGAATAGCCTCATGCGCTTCTTGAGCCCCTTTCCTTCCTTTAAATTTTCTAGGAGAATCCAATAAAAATTGTTTTCCAAAATGTTGTGCGATCATTTCTTTCGCCGCATTCAACGCAAATTCAGACAAATTAACACTATCTGTTCTCATATAAGTAATAATACCCGTTTCGCCACTCCCGGTATCCACTCCCTCATAAAGCTGTTGTGCAACCATCATTGTTTTCTTTACAGAAAAACCAAGTTTACGAGAAGCCTCTTGTTGCAACGTAGAAGTAATAAATGGAGGAGCAGGACTTCTATTCACGGTTTTTTCCTCAACTTTACCAACCTTATAATCAGCCTTATCCAAAGTTTTCAAAATCTCTTTAGCCTGTTTCTCATTCTTAACAGGAGTTTTCTCTCCTTTATAATCTCTAAATTCCGCCTCAAAATTTCTTTCATTTTGTTTCAATTTTTTATCATCCTTTTCAAACAATCCAGTAATGCTCCAATATTCTTCGGGCTTGAAGGCAATGATTTCTCTCTCTCTCTCTACCACCAATCTCACCGCCACACTTTGTACACGCCCAGCAGAAAGACCATATCTAATTTTCTTCCATAACAAAGGAGAAAGTTCATAACCTACCAATCTATCCAAAACTCTACGTGCTTGCTGAGCATCAACTAAATTTTGATCAATATCCCGAGGATGATCCAAAGCCTCACGAATCGCTTTTTCAGTAATTTCATGAAAAGCAATTCTCTTCATCGGAACTTTTGACGCCTTTACCTTTAATGCGTTATTTAAGTGCCACCCAATAGCTTCTCCTTCACGGTCCTCATCAGTCGCGATCCAAAGTTTCGACGCTTTCTTGAGCTCATCTTGTAATTGCTTCACCACTTTCTTCTTATCCACCGACACTATATAGGTAGGCTTGAAATCCTTTTCCACTTCTATTCCCATTCTAGATTTTGGCAAATCACAAACATGCCCCATCGAAGCCAAAACTTTATAATCTTTTCCCAGGAACCTTGAAATCGTCTTCGCCTTTGCAGGTGACTCTACTATTACTAAGTTTTTAGACATAAGTTTGAGTTTATAGTTGGTTGATTTTTTATAGTACCATTCTCATTGGTCTTGCCTCTATTGTCAAAAAGTTTTTTTATATCCAGAAAAAATGGCTTGTAGACAACAAAACATATTAAATTCATTTGCAACAAAAACTGTCAATGGCTTATTTAAGCCAAATTTAGTCGGTTTTCCCGTTAAAAAGGCCTGTTTTGCCCTGCTAACAGAGCTTGTCAAGTTTTAAATCGCTTGATTTCGGATTACAAAGCCATATAATGCTGCTAGGCTTTTCGAGAACAAGGAAAACCCTCGTTCAGCTCAGCAAAATCGAGATTTAAAATTTCTTTTTATTTAATTACTTCATAACCAAATCTACTATGACAAAGCAAGATCTAGTAGCAACAGCCGCTCAAGCCGCTGGAGTTACAAAGAAAGCTGCAGGTGAAGTTCTAGAATCAGTTCTAGGATCAATCACAAAAAGTCTAAAGAAAGGCGAAAACGTAACCATCACTGGTTTCGGAACATTCCGTATTTCTAAGAGAGCAGCTCGCACAGGTGTTAACCCAAGAAACCCAAGCCAGAAGATCAAGATCCCAGCTATGAAGCTTCCAGCTTTCAAGGCAGGAAAATCTTTGAAGGATTCTGTTAGATAGTTTTGATTTAACACTCGTTAAAGAGACTTGATCGGTTCGCCGGTCAGGTCTCTTTTTTTTATATCTAGGAATCTGCCAACAACAATGATAAATTTAACGAAAATAACCGACAATTAAACTTGTTAGAAAAAATACTTCAATCCAAAAAGCTCATTATAGAAGGACTCTTTTTTATTATAATGTTAGGTCTATTTTTATTTATCGGTACAAAATTATTACTTGGGCCTTATAACTTTTCTAGAGCTCTAAATCTATATGATGAAGGAGTTTTTCTCACCGGAGCAAAAAGATTTGCCCAAGGCGAAATGCCATATAAAGACTTTTGGACTCTATATGCTCCCCTAAATTCTCTTTCATTAGGGTGGATTTTTAAAATCTTCGGCCAAAGCATCTACATAGAAAGAACTTTTAATCTCGTAATCTCCCTATTAGGACTATCGTCCATCTATGTTTTGTTTCGAACAAAAACAAATTTTGTTTATGCCGGAGTAGCCTGTTTATTCTTTGTTTTATTCTCCAGCCCAATAAAAATCACTCATCTTTTTATCTTTCTAACCCTTATTTCAAGTTTCGCTCTTATCAAAAATAGAGATAGCAAATTAATACCTATAATCTGCGGCGGGATTTGCGGCCTAGGATTCATCAACAGATTTGATTTTGGAGGACTTATGGGAGCCATCTCAGTTCTCGCATTCATCCTAATATACAAAAGTGATTATAAAAAACTCCTAAAACAAATTCTCAGATTCTCCCTCGGATTTTTTATGATAACTATTCCGGTTCTAATATGGCTTATTCATGCAAACGCCCTAAGGGATATGATTGATCAGACAGTCCTTTATCCATTCTTCGGTAATTATTCCGCAATGAGAACACTCCCCTTCCCCAAAATAAATGAGGGCACCGACGGTTTAAAAACCATCATTTACAATTTCTTTTACTTTTTCTTCTCTTTCTTAGTAGTCATCTTTTCAACATCAATTTTATTTTTCTCAAAAAAATTAAAAGAAAACAAACTGCCAATAATTTTATTCATTCTTGTCGTTATCGGGACAATTCCATATTTATTTTCAAGAATCGACACCTCGCACTTTAATTACATAGACATTTTAGCGCTGACCCTTTTCTTTTATACAATTTTCTCTATCAAAAATCTCAAATCCAAATACCTCATTATCAGCTTAATCATACCAATCTTTCTAATAAGTCGACCTTTCATTACCCAAATTCGTGAGACTAAAAATTTCAATCAAATCCAACAAAAAGAATATTCATTTTATTCCGCACCATTAGCAAAAACCGATTCGAACGACGCCCTTGAAAAAGTTTATGAATATATGAAATCCAGTTCAGACCCCTTCGACCCAATATACATAGGACTGCCAGATCACACTCGAATATTCAACAATAACGTAATGTTATACTTTCTTCTCCCAAACCCAATCGCAACAAGGTATCACGAGCTACATCCGGGAATAACCAACACCGAAGATGTTCAAAAAACAATGATCAAAGAACTTCTCCAGGCAAAGTACGTTATTTTATGGGATAAGTTTTACTGTGAAACGGTTAATGATGGTTGCAAATCAAGCGGAGTTAAACTATTAGATGAATATATCAAAAACAATTATTCAGAAATTACCAATTTTGCCGAATACAAAATATTAAAAAAACGTAATGTTTAAAGTGATATTTAAAGATAAATCTAAGCAATTTATAAAATATTGTATTGTCGGAGGTTTAAACACTTTTATCGATATAGGAGCTTTATATCTATTCGTTGAATATTTAAAAATTGCCGTAATCCCCTCCTCTGTTCTTTCTTTCATCATAGCTGTCGCAAACAGCTTTTTAATGAACAAGTTGTGGACATTCAAGGACAAATCGACCAATTATCGAAAACAATTTATAAAATTTTTGATAGTTTCAATCATAGGACTAGGCCTAAACACCGCCTTCATGTTCACATTTGTCAGCCTGTTGAGCATGTGGTACATCCTTTCAAAAATAATAACCTCCCTCATAGTTCTAACTTGGAATTTTTTAGTAAACCGATTCTGGACCTTTCGCCTTTTCCAACAAAAAATAGAAATTCCTCAAAAGTTTGAAAAAAAATTATCTATCATCGTGCCAGCTTACAACGAAGCGCAACGAATAGTAAAAACTGTCATTTCAATATCTGATTACATCAAAACTCACAAAATTAATGCTGAAATAATTATCGTTGATGATGGAAGTAAGGATAAAACAACTCAAGTTATCAACGTCCTCGCAAATAAAATTCAAGATCTTCGCCTGGTTTCATACAAGCCAAATCAAGGGAAAGGTTTTGCAGTCAAAAAGGGAGTCGAAGAAAGTAAGGGCAAGTTTATTCTTTTTACAGACGCAGATAATTCCACCCCCATCGAAGAATATGAAAACTTAAAAAAATCATTAGACAAAGCTTCCGCTGACATCGCAATAGGATCAAGATATTTACCCGGAAGCAATGTCAAAATAAAACAACCATTTTCAAGAATCTTAATAGGCAGACTTGGAAACCTTTTAATTCGATTTTTCCTGATAGAAAATATCCAAGACACTCAATGTGGATTCAAGTTATTTAAACACGAAGCCGCAAAAAACATTTTCTTTTTCCAAAAAATAAAACGTTTCGCCTTTGATATGGAAGCTCTGACCATTGCAAATCATTTAGGCTATAAAATCATAGAAATTCCTGTGACTTGGACTAACTCAGCAGATTCCAGACTACGACCAGTTAGAGATTCCATTCGAACCCTACGCGACTTGATCTTCATCAAACTAAACCTCCTTTCAGGACGTTATCGTCAGGAAAAAACAAAATAAAATCCTCCATCAGCTTTGTCGGTTAAACCTCTTTTTTTATCTCCTTGAAAAAGAGCAAGAAAACCTTTAAATTAAGCCCGTATAAATAGTGACTTCATTACTCAAGTGGAACAAGAATTAAAAAATCTGGAACTCCAAGCCCTAAAAGAGCTCGAAAAAGTTAAAACTCTTAACGAACTCGAGCCTATTGAGATCAAATATCTTGGCCGAAAAGACGGCTTGATCACTAATATAATGAAGGGATTAAAAAACCTTCCTGCAGACCAAAAGCCCATTATTGGCCCTCTTGCAAACAAAACTAAAACTACCGCTGAGCAAGCGTTCGCAGACAAAAGGAACTCCATCGAATCAGCCGAAATTGCTAAACAACTTTCCAAAGAATTTTTTGACACAACTATCCCCTCAGAAATAAGAGAACCTGGACATATTCATCCCCTTTCTCAAGTTCAAGAAGAAGTCGAAAGAATTTTCTCTCAAATGGGCTTTTCCATTATGGACGGCCCTGAAGTTGAGTCTGAATATTATAATTTTGAAGGTTTAAATATCCCAAAAGATCATCCAGCTCGTGATATGCAAGACACATTCTTCATCCAAGATAAAAACGATCCTCATCATGGACGCATGGTTCTCCGTACACACACTTCTCCAGTTCAAGTTCGCACTATGGAGAAATATGGAGCACCTCTTCGCGTGATTGTTCCAGGCAGAACCTTCCGTTATGAAGCAACTGACGCTAGTCACGACACCACTTTTTACCAAGTAGAAGGCTTATTAATAGACAAAGATATTTCTCTCGCCCATTTGAAAGGGATCATGAAAGAATTTTTAAGTCGCCTATTCGGCAAAGAAGTAGTTGTTCGTTTTAGACCCGGATATTTTCCATTCGTAGAGCCTGGACTTGAACTCGATTTCTCATGCTTACTTTGTGAAGGAAAAGGCTGCCGCGTTTGCAAACATTCTGGCTGGATAGAATTCATGGGCGCTGGAATGGTTCATGAAAACGTCTTGAAAGCCGGCGGAATAGACTCCAAAGTTTATCAAGGTTGGGCTTTCGGATTCGGATTAACCAGACTCGTAATGATGCGCTATGGCATTGACGATATTAGGCTATTATCAAGTGGCGATTTACGTTTTGTTAAACAATTTTAAATTATGTTAGTTTCTCTCAGTTGGTTAAAAGATTTCGTTGAATTAAAAAAAATAGATCCAAAAGATCTAGCAACAGAGCTTACATTAAAAACAGCCGAAGTAGAAGGAATCATTGACGAGTCAACTCAATTCGAGAACATGGTAGTAGGCTTCGTGGAGACGATGATCCCTCATCCAAATGCCGACAAATTACGCATCGCTAAAACATCTATTGGCAAGGAAACTCTACAAATTGTTTGTGGAGGAGAAAATTTAAAAGAAGGAATGTATGTTGCTGTCGCCAAAATAGGAGCAAAAGTTCGCTGGCATGGAGAAGGAGAACCAATTGTCATGGAACGAGCTAAAATTCGTGGAGAAGAAAGCTTTGGAATGATTTGCGCAGGAGATGAAATTGGCATAGATGACCCACTCGCTGGGCCAAAAGACATTTTAGATTTATCACCACTAAAGCCTGAAATTGGCATGCCTCTTTCAGCTTTGCTTGGAAACAACGACACCATTTTAGAATTCGACAATAAAGCCTTAACTAATCGTCCAGATCTTTGGGGACACTACGGAATTGCTCGTGAAGTTGCCGCCTTAACAAATTCGAAATTCAAACCATTGGTTCCAAAAGTAAAAATTCCGACAACCGGAGAATCCATAAAAGTTGAAGTGAAAAACGCTGAACTTTGTCCGAGATACTGCGGACTAATTATTAAAAATGTAAAGATCGCTGAATCACCAGATTGGCTCAAGAAACGCTTAAAAGCCGTCGGCCACGGAACTCACAACAATGTCGTAGATGTCACTAATTACATAATGTCTGAACTTGGACAGCCTCTCCACGCCTTCGATAAAAATTATATTAAAGAAGGAATCCTCGTCCGCACGGCTCAAAAAAATGAGAAAATGACCACGTTGGACGACAAAGAACGCACCCTTTCTGTAGAAATGTTGGTAATTGCTGACCACGAGAAACCAGTTGCTATAGCTGGAATAATCGGCGGAAAAAATTCCGAAATAAATGAGAAAACTACTGAAATAATTTTAGAATCTGCTAATTTCCATCCAGGAAATGTCAGAAAAACTTCTGTAAAATTAGGAGTTCGCACTGATTCCGTTCAAAGATTCGAAAAATCACTGGACCCAAATTTAGCTGAACTAGCAATCAAAAGAGCCGCCGAGTTAATCTTGGAAATTTGTCCAACTGCAGAAATTGCAGGCCCAATAACAGATGTTAAAAACTTTGACGAGAAACCATTGAAGGTCGATTTAAATATCAAGAAAGCTCAATCCAAAATCGGTGTAGAAATTTCTAAAAAAGAAATTAAATCAATTCTAACCAGCTTAGAATTCAAATTAAAAGAAAAATCTACCAACATTTTTGAAGTAGAAATACCTAGTTTCCGCTCCTCAAAAGACGTCACAATAGAAGACGACCTCATTGAAGAAATCGTTCGTATTTACGGATATGACTCCATCCCCGTAGTTTTACCTCAATTGCCTACTCGCCTCCCCATTGAGAACACAGAACGTTTCAAAAAACACCGCACACGCGAACTTTTTTCATACGCCCTCGGCTTTGATGAAGTTTACAACTATTCTTTTTATGGCTTGAAGGAGCTAAGAAATTGCAACATCCCGGATGAAAATCACATCAAACTTTTAAATTATTTATCTGAAGATCAAACCCATCTTCGTATCACTTTGGTTCCAAATTTGTTAAAGAATTTTCAGTTAAATGCGAAATATTTTGATTCCGTAAAACTTTATGAAATTGGCCGAACCTACAAAGAAATTGGCGAATTTATGCCTCTTGAAGAAAAGAAAATTGGTGGAGGAATTCTACTCAAAGGAAAAACCGATAACCCTTTCTATCAAACCAAAGGAGCCGTAGAATTATTTTTCAAAAAATTCAATATCTCAATAAAAATTACCAAAGGGGTCGAGAATATTGCCTATGCTCATCCTGTAAAATCAGTTTCTTTCCTTGGATCTAATAGCGACACTCTCGCACAGGTATTCATGATTCATCCAGAGATATTAAAAAATCACGACCTGGAAAAATATTCGATCGCAATGTTTGAAATTAATTTCAGTAAATCATTAAAATTAGAAAAACTCGAAAAATCATGTAAAAAACTTCCTAAATTTCCTGGTATTGATATCGATATTTCCGTATTAATCAGTAAAGACATCGAGGTTGAAAAAATCAAAAATGCTATTATGGAAGCCGATAAAGATTTAATCACTTCTGCAAAACTTTTTGATATTTATGAAGGAGCTAATATTGAAAAAGACAAAAAAGCTGTAGCCTATAAAGTCACTCTTCAGTCAGAAGCCCGCACCCTCACTGATGAAGAAATGACCCAAGTTCAACAAAAAATCTTCACCAACCTTGAAAAACTTGGCGGTATCATTAGGGGAAAATAATTCCACAAACATTACTCTCCTACCAAGTCGACCCCAACGGCAATTCCAATCTAGCGCTTTCTAGAACTAAATCCGCTAAAGCCCTTACTTCTCCAGCTAAATGATTTTGAAAAATTAGATCAGGTCTTTTACCACCCGCCGTAACCTGAATCATTGTCCCAACCTTAGGATAAGGAACCCTGCCTGCAACCCTAATTCTATAAGCATATTCTGGATCCCCACCAACATCCCTCACTTCTTCCTCTGAAACCAATAATTTTATCAACATTTTCTTTAGATCCCTAAATTTAATATCTGGACTTCCATTAGAATCTAAAACTAATGACTGCCTATTTTTCACGTCAGATCGTTGTTTCATTTTATCAACTAACATTTCGAGGACACGATTCCTTTGTTCCGCCTTAACCAGGCTAAAAGGCCACATCTCAAAAATTTGTGAATCATCAGCAACAATCTTATCCCAAAGATCTCCCTCGTCAGGAACACGATAAGCGATATGAGAAGTTGGATCTGCTGGTTTTTCAAAAACAACACATTCTCTCCAATAAGTATCGTTATTCCCGGCAAACATTCCGGAAGAAATTCTCTCACTATCCTCTGGACTATTGAACGCACCCTCCACGCTAGTTAACCAATCTATCAAATTATAATATATTTCCAATGACATCATTGAATCCTGCCATTTTGTTTTATCATAAGGATGACTTGCCTCGTGAGTAACATCATCAAGAGCCACGCTATGAACCGGATCCGTAACATAAAGATATCCGCCACGCCTAACCTTCTCCCAAAGACTTATCGCATACTGAGTCGGAGCAGAAGTTTCATGTAAACTATCTGTAGCTAAAACGATATCAGCATCTGGTAAATGCAACATCATTTCTTCTCTAAAAGTCGGATCTTCTGAGTAATTCCAGGGACCTTCTCTCTTAATAATTTTATCTCTAACTCCAAAAGTTAACTTCGCCATTCTTCCATCTGCACTCTCCGTCGCAGTCGATCCCTCATTAAAATCTCTATCAGAATCTACTTCCGCCCCCGTCACTCTTTTTACCAGAGCAGTTCCATCTGGAGCCTTCCTGGACAATAAAAATTCTTCCAACATCCCATCTCCAAATCCAAAAGAAAGAACCTCTGGAGCCTTATGATGCTGGTTATGATATCCCTCAAATAAACTCTTCAAAGAAACTCTAGCCGGATCATTATCAAGCGTAAGTTTTTTAGGATCCCACTGAAATGCTCTCACATTTTGAAATCTTCTATAATAAAAAACTGCTTTAAAAATATCCCTGTATTTTTCATATAAACCATACTCCTGAGCCAAAACCATTAAATTCATAAAAACCATGTCCTCATTAGTCATCAATCTCATTTGCCCATTTTCCTTATCAGCAAAACCCTTCCCACTGCCTTTATCAGGAAAAATTAAGGACAAATTAGCTATAATATATTTATCAACACATTCTTTATCTCCATTTCCTTCAAAAAATCGTGTAGCCGTAGCCGGAATCTTAAATCCACCTTTATCTTCAGGCAACTCCTTCATGATCGACTCCCCCTGAAAATCTTCGCCCTTTTCACTCTTTTTTAATTTTATACTATACAGACAGCTAATTTGAGCATAAGCACTGGCTATCCGATGCAAAGAAGCTAATTCTCTTTCCGTTGCAATTGCCTCCTCGCTCTCAGCTCCATGAGCACATTTTCGAGCCTCTAATTCTCGGAGTTTTTCCGAACAAACTGCCAGAAAAAGCATTTGATATTGTTGATTCCTCTTCATTAAATCATCATCCAAATTAAAAGCCGCTAAATGCTGACACAAAAGCAATCTGGGAGCTTGAGCCCCTTTTTCGGTAGGAAACCCTCTTTTCCCATGAGCAAAATGCCACGGACTATTTGGATCTCTATTCCCAGCTTCCCACCTCGTTGCCAATGTTTCCTTAACAATTTGAATAGATCTAGATCTAGCAGTCCCAAAAGTTTTATCTGCACTGGAATAAAAGATCTCCCTTGGAAGTTCTTTAGCCACCTCCTTCCAATCCAATTCAGAATCTTCCATTTCCGGATAAGCACTTTTCAAAATCGATTGCAAACTACCCAATGCCTCACTATGAGGAATCGCTTCTTTGTCATAAAATTCTTCCGCTATCGCAATCCATTGCTCCAGTGTTTTTCCCCCCACCTCAAATCCCGTAAAGCCATCCAAAATAATATCAGCAGAACTCGGCCCTTCCACTCCATCAATAGAGCCTTCCATAGGAGTAAAAAAGCTCCCAGAAGATTCTTCCACTGCTAGCCTTTCGACTATACCTCTAACCGCTACGATATTTTCATCCAACTCCTCCCTTCCAGATTCTCCTACACCCAAAACCTCATGAGCTTTTGGCCTTTCCGCATCATGTTCATGCACCTCCAAATCGTCACCATCCTCATCACCTTTTTGTGGCCTATCTCCTACTCCTGCCATAATAAAGCATTAATATATCAATC
>JBAYNL010000031.1:0-10685 GCA_041678805.1 Candidatus Altimarinota bacterium
GAAGCCGCCGATTATCTATACAAAATTAATCAATATAAAAAAATTGATAGCATTAAAATAACTTACACCAACAAAACTCCTACAAAAAATTCTAATAATTACTCTTTCAATAAAACCGAATCAGAACTCATTAATAACCAATCTTTTGGAACATTCTTGGACGTCTGGCAAACCCTTCAAACAGACTATCTCTATAACGACAAAATAAATGATAAAGACCTAATTTTTGGAGCCATTGAAGGAATGGTAAACCAAGTAGATGACAACTATACCGTTTTTGAAAAACCAGGAGAAAACATTATTTTGGACAGTTTATCCAGCGAATATGAAGGCATCGGAGCCATCCTCGAATTAATTGATGAAAAAGTAACAATTGTCAGCCCTCTCAAAAATTCTCCAGCAGAAAAAGCAGGCTTAAAACCAGCCGACATCATCATAAAAATCGACGGTAAAGACGTAACAAAGCAAGGCGTATCTGAGATAATAAAACAAATTAAAGGTCCAGCAGGAACAAGCGTAAAAATTACTATTACTAGAGAAGGTAGCCCTTTAAACTTCACAATCAAAAGAGAAAAATTATTTTACGAAACAGTCAGCTATAAATTTCTTACAAAAGGAACCAAAAAAATTGCCTATCTTGAACTAAAAAGTTTCAATGAAAAAACTTTTGAAGAATTTCTAAAGGCCGCCGAAGATATCGTAAGCCAAGACGCCGATGGTTTAATTTTAGATCTCAGAAACAATCCCGGAGGATATTTGGGTGTAGCAATAAATATCATCGGACTATTTTCTGACACCTCAAAAACAGCTATAAAAATGGAATTCGCCGACAACAGCATTGAACCATATGACGCACCTGCAAATGGACTTTTAAAAGATCTCCAAACAGTTATCCTAATAAATAAAGGATCTGCCTCCTCTTCCGAAGTTCTTGCCGGAGCATTACAAGATTATAAAATTGCCAAACTAATTGGAGAAAAATCTTTCGGGAAAGGCGTTGTCCAAGACATCGTAGAATATAAGGATGATTCACTTTTGAAATACACATCCGCAAAATGGCTCACCCCAAACGGCAGAGACATCAACAAAAAAGGCCTGACCCCAGACAGATTCATTCTCAAAACAACTACACCAAATACTGATAATCAATTAACTGCCGCCTTAGAAGAATTTTAAGCCTCTGCCTTCGCAGTAGCCGCCAAAACTTCTTCCGGATTTGTAGTCACAATCTTATTCTCGGTATAAGAAGCAATTACTTGAATCGCAACGTGCTTCAACCCCGCGAAGAAAAGGCCTTGTCCCACTCCACTATTTAGCAAAACATACTTTTCCCCTTCCGTAAGATTAAAAATCTTTGCCAACACCTCCACCGCTGACGGAGATTGTTTCAACAGTAACTGTAATGAAGAGTTTGTAATAATCGGTTTACCACGAGAACTATTGATAAAGTCCTCCACGTCCTGAGTAATTGTAGTCACTCCAAGATAATATTTTCTAGCCCTCTTCACCAATCCGAACAAGAACTGCGCACTATCTTCATGTTGCATCATTGTCCACGCCTCATCCACAACGAGAATTCTTTTTTTAAGCTCACTACGTACTTTTGCCCAGATATAATTCAAAATAATATACATCGCAATCGGACGAAGAGCATCTTCCAAATCTCTAATACAGAAAATCATCAATCCTGAAGACAAATTCACATTAGTAGGCTTATTGAAAATTCCAGAATAAGAACCCACTGTATATTTTGATAATTTCTGAGAAAGTCCTTGCGCCCCTTCCATTGAATTTAAAATTTGATAAAGATCCTCCATCGTTGGTGGTTCATAAATTGAAGGATCCAAAACATCCATAGTAATACCTTTCAAAGCATAAACATCAATTAAAGCTTTATCCAAAATAGATTCTTCTGCAGCATCCAATTTTCCCAACATCACATTAAGCAAACCATGCAGACTAATAATATTTGTTCTCAGCAAATCTCCAGGTTGAACATCATCTCCCTTAATCGGCTTTGGCAAATCAAAAGGATTAATTCTCCTATCACTATTCAAACTCAGTTTCAAATAAGCTCCTCCTACTGTATTCGCAAGAGCTTCATATTCATTTTCCGGATCAATTACAATTACATCTGTTCCCATCATCATAAGTCTTAAAATTTCCAGTTTCACAGCGTAAGATTTTCCAGCTCCAGATTTTGCAAAAACAACACTATTCGCGTTCTCCAAAGCAAATCTATCAAAAATAATCAAACTATCATTATGACGATTTAGTCCGTACAAAATTCCCTTATCGGAAGTTAAAGATGAAGAACTAAACGGAAATGTTGTCGACAAAGGACTCGTATTCATATTTCTAATAACATACAACTCATCCATCGCTAACGGAATCGAAGCTGTAAATCCATGCTCAGCCTGAATTTGAGCTCTTTTTGTCATCACTAATTTTCCTCCAAGCAAACTCTCCAACTGTTTAGCAGTTCGCTCAAGCTTCTTTTTCTTATCAGAATAAATAGTAAAATATAAGGCAAATTGGAAGAATTTTTCTTGACCTCTTTGAATTTCAGTACGCAATTGTTCCGCATCCTCAAGCGCCGTTTCGAGCGCAGGATCACGGACCATTCCCTTTTCAGAATTAATCCTCATGCTAGATTGCATCTGAGCCACTTTTTTCTTCAAAGTCCTCATTATCTGATCAGAATTGATCGGATAAATAAACTGAGAAATATCCATTGTCACATCAAAATTAATAATTGGAGAAAGCCAGTTTACATCCAAATAACGAGGATATGAATAAACATAAAAAGATACCGCATATACTCCATCAACTCTAATAGAATCATATTGAATTTCCATTGATGAAGGCGCAATCAAATCTTTAATTGAAGCCAACCCTTCTTGGTATATTTTTTCAGCTTCAATATATTCTTTTCTCTCTGCCTCAGTAAGTTTCACTTCTTTCCCAGTAACTTTATCAATAACGACAGTTTTTATTTCTTTTTTTAAATTTAAATCCGGTACTTTTGAAGCATCTTTATTCCCTACAGATTGCTCAGGTTTTTTAGCTGAAAAACTAAACAAGGACTTTAGTCTTGAAAGCACTGAATTTTTATTTTGAACAGCAGCCACTTCCGTAGCTTTTACTTTCGCCTCATCGACTACTTTTTTATCAGCGACAACTTGCTCTCCCGTAACTGCAGATTTCTCTTCCACTTTTTTACCAGTCAAAGGGTCATATCCTGCATTAGCAAGTTTTTGAGAAGCATCTTCTTCAGTTTTCTTAACTATTTCGATATCTGGAACTTTCTTTGTAGAAACTGGCACAAGAGAAGATGGATCTTCTCCTATTTCAGCCAAAGTAGGTTTTTCTTCACGTAAATTAAATGAATCAGTATTCGCAATCTTGCCAGAAACTGCTGTATCAGCAACCTTTAACCACTCTGGAACATCTCCATCAGCAGCCTTGTTTTCATTAAAAACTGCTTTACTTTCAGAAACAGGTTGATCAGCAACTGGAATCACTGCTGAAGCCACAGGAGCCGCTACTTGCGAATTAGAGACAGGAGCACCCTGTCCATTTTGTACTGGTACCGTTTGAGTATTTTGTGTTTGTGTATCTGCCATTTGTGTTGATTTTGTTTTTTAAATCCCTATATTCTACCAAAAAATAGTCACTTTTACAATCCCATTAGGTCATTTTTGATTAGTAAAATATTAAAAACGTGATAATATTCGCCCAGCAACTATTCATATAACCTGCTTTTTCTGTGAATAAAAAGGACAAAAACGACAATACTCCGGAGAAAAAACAACCAAAAAAGGCTGATTCTAAGGCCAAAAACACCGAAGATATAAAAAAACAACCGAAACCTGTTTCTGAACCAGAAAATACGCCTGAACCAGAAACCGATACTGAACCTTCCCAAGAATCTTTGGAACTTTTTACAGATACACAACGTTTAAATCCCAGGAATATTTCCGACGAAATGGAGGAATCTTATCTAGAATACGCCATGAGCGTTATCGTTGCTCGTGCACTTCCAGATGTAAGAGACGGACTAAAACCAGTTCATAGAAGAATTCTTCACGCCATGAACGAAATCGGCTTAAAAAGCAGTGGCCCATTCAGAAAATCCGCCGCTGTTGTCGGTGAAGTTTTGGCTAAATACCACCCACATGGAGACAGCGCCGTATACGACTCCATGGTTAGAATGGCTCAAAGTTTTGCGATGAGATATCCCCTTGTAAGAGGACAAGGTAACTTTGGTTCAATCGACGGAGATCCAGCAGCGGCCATGCGTTATACGGAAGCAAAATTAGAGAAAATTACTGACGAAATGCTGGAAGATATAGACAAGGAAACTGTTGCTTGGAGAGATAATTATGATGGTAGATACAAAGAACCATCCGTCCTCCCCACAAAACTACCTCAATTATTACTAAATGGATCTCAAGGTATCGCCGTAGGTATGGCCACGTCTATCCCTCCTCACAATCTTGGAGAATTAATCGATGGAGTTCTTCATCTTTCAGAAAATCCAGGAGCCACTATTGATGACTTAATGCAATTTATTAAAGGCCCCGACTTCCCTACTGGAGGCATACTTTACAACATTTCTGACATTAGAACTGCTTACGCCACAGGGCGTGGAGGTATGGTTCTTCGCTCAAGAACCGAAATCGTAGAGAAAAAAGGAGGAAGATTTGAAATTTTAGTTTCTGAAATCCCATACCAAGTAAACAAATCGACCCTTATTACAAAAATGGCCGAGCTTGTAAGAGATAAAAAAATCATAGGAATCACAGATATCCGCGACGAATCAAATAAAGACGGAATTCGCGTCGTGATTGAATTGAAAAAAGACAGTTATCCTAAAAAAATACTCAACCAACTCTTTAAGTACACAGACCTACAATCATCTTTCAACATGAATATGATTGCTCTAGTCGATGAAATTCAGCCACATCTATTGGATTTGAAACAAGTTCTTGAACACTTCATTACTCATAGAAAAGTAGTTATCACTAGAAGAACTGAATTTGAGTTAAAGATGGCAAAAGCCAGAGCTCACATCTTAGAAGGATTGAAAATTGCTCTAGATAATATCGATGCCGTAATTAAAACCATCAGAAAATCCCCAACCAAAGAAGAAGCTTTGGTGTCTTTAATGAAAGATTTCAAGCTTTCCGAACTACAAGGGAAAGCTATTCTTGAAATGAGATTACAAACCTTGGCTGGAATGGAAAGACAGAAAATAGAAGAAGAATTAGCTGAAAAAATAGCCTTAATCATAAAATTGGAAGGCATTTTAGCCGACATCAAAAAAGTTCTTAAAATAATGCAAAAAGAACTTACTGAAATAAAAGAAAAATATGGAGACAAGAGAAGAACTGAAATTGTTCCTCAAGCTATCAATAATATTTCCCAGAAAGATACAATTCCTAATGAACCAATGATCGTCGTAATGAGCCGTGAGAACTATATTAAGAGAGTTCCACCAAGCACATTTAGAATGCAAAATCGCGGAGGGAAAGGAATTATTGGCTCAACCACCAAAGAAGAAGACGAAATTAAATTGATTTGTTATGCTTCAAACCATGACGAAATTCTATATTTCACCAATAAAGGACGCGTCTTTAGATTACCAGTTTACGAACTTCCTCAAGGGACCAGAATCTCAAAAGGGCAAGCTATCGTAAATTTCTTGCAATTACAAAAAGACGAATGGGTTAGTTCTATTTTAAACACACGTGAAACTTTCACTGGACAATACCTCCTTATGGCAACTCTAAAAGGAACTGTAAAGAAAACTCCAGTAGAAGACTTCAAAAATGTAAGAAAAAGTGGACTTATCGCCATGAAATTACGCCCAGATGACTCTCTAGAATGGGTACGTGAAACTTCTAAAGGAAACGAAGTTGTTTTAGTAACTCGTGAAGGAAAATGTATTAGGTTCAACGAACAAGATGCTCGTCCAATGGGTCGTCCATCAATTGGAGTTCGTGGAATTAAATTAAAAGGCACTGACAAAGTTGTTGAAATGGCCATTGTTCCAAATGCCGAAACAGAACTTTTAGTAGTAATGGAAAATGGACTAGGTAAAATGACCAAAATTGGCAATTACAGACTTCAAGCCAGAGGTGGATCCGGCGTAAAAACCGCTAACGTTACAACAAAAACTGGTAAAATTATCGGAGCCAAAACTCTCGACGACAGCACCAATGCAGATTTGGTTATGATCTCAAAACTAGGCCAAGTTATCAGAATTTATTCTAAAAAAATCCCTTCTCAGGGACGAGCAACTCAAGGAGTATATTTGATGAGAATGGATAAAAAAGACACCGTTGCTTCCATTTCTTTAATCGATCACATTGATATTCCTCTCACTGGTGGAGAAGTCCTAGCAGGAAAAACGGAAGACCAACAAGAGCTGATTAAAACGGCATCATAATCAAAAAATATATGAAAAAAGCTCTTTTAATCTTAAGCAGTTTTATCTTCTTAAGCACAACTGCTTACGCCTACACCGGAGATATTTCAATAAACAGTCCTGATTTACGATTTTCCAAAGCCTATTTCTTGGAAGGAGATACCGTTAGAATTTACGCAACAGCAAATAATAAGAGCACTCAAGATTTACTCGGAGTTGTTCGTTTTTACGATGGCGGCAAACAAATAGCCGGAGATCAAACAATTTCCATTTTCGCCAATAAAACCGACGACGTTTTTATCGACTGGGCACCATCGTCATTTGGCTCCCACACTATTTCCGCCAAAATATTTCCCTGGAAACCAGAATTAGACAATCCGGGAAACAATTACGTAGATGAAAAAATATACGTAGAACAAGACACTGACCATGATGGTCTAAAAAATACTATCGATTTAGACGATGATGGAGACGGAGTTAATGATGATAAAGATTTTGCTCCCTTAAATGCCGCCGAACAATATGATACAGACGGAGATGGCACCGGCAATAACAAAGATTTAGACGATGATAATGATGGTGTTCCAGATAAATTCGATGAAATGCCCCTTGATCCAAACGAGACCACTGACACAGACAAAGACAGCATTGGAAACATTAAAGACACTGATGACGACAATGACAGTATTCTCGACACAGATGAGCTAAACATGGGCACAGACCCCTTAAAGGCAGATACCGATAAAGACAAAATCAAAGACGGGCAAGACACTTTTCCTCTAGACCCAAAAGAATGGATCGACACGGACAAAGATAGCATCGGCAATAATCTCGACATCGATGATGACAATGATAGCCTGCCTGATAAAACAGATCCATATCCCCTAAATAAAGCACCTGTATTAAAACTCGAAGACGTTCCCTCTTATGTAAATCTCATGGAACCTTATACTTTTGACGCCACCCCTTCCTATGACGCAGATGGCAAAATAATCTCTTTTGAATGGACTGTAGACAGCGAAAAAAAAGAAGGGACTTCTCTTACAAAGGTATTTGACGAAGTAGGAACTCACAAAGTTTCTCTAAAAATTACAGATGATAACGGAGAATCTCAGGCCTCAAATTTTCAAGTTAATGTTGTAAACTCCAGATTTTATATCCAATTAGGAATAGTCTTAATCGCAATTTTGCTTGCATTTTTGATCTATTTCAGATACATTGCGACCACGAAAAATTCCAAGAAACAATAATTTACCATGAAAAAAGACATTCATCCTCAATACCAAGACATTACCTTTGTTTGCGCATGTGGCGCTAAGTTCGTTGCAGGCTCAACAATTAAAGAAGATTACAAAACTGAAATCTGCTCAAATTGCCACCCTTTCTACACCGGAAAACAAAAGCTCATTGATGCTTCAGGACGTGTTGATAAATTCATGGCAAAAGTCAAAAAAGCTAAGGCCATAAAAGAGTCTAAACCTGCAAAAAAGACTAAAAAGTCAAAAACTGTTAAGATCACAACCGAAGAAAAAGAAGCCAACGAAGAATAAATTTTCCACTCCATTTTGAAAACATAAATCCATGGCCGGAAATACTTTAGGTAAAAACTTTAAAGTAACTACGTGGGGAGAGTCCCATGGAATAGCTTACGGGGTTGTTATTGATGGTTGCCCTTCTGGTTTAAAGATATCTGGAAAAGAGATTCAAGAGGAAGTAAATCACCGAAAATCTATCTCAGGCTCAAAAGCTGGAACTCCCAGGATCGAAAAAGACCAAATTCAAATTTTATCTGGTATTTTTGAAGGTAAAACACTAGGAACCCCCATTTCCATAATAGTTGAAAATAAAAACACGAAATCTACTGATTATAAAGACTTAAAAGAACTATATCGCCCAGGGCACGCCGACTACACTTATGATTTAAAATACGGGATTAGGGATTATCGAGGAGGAGGTAGATCTTCCGGAAGAGAAACTCTTTCACGAGTAATTGCCGGATCCTTTGCAAAAAAAATCCTAAAAGAACATTCAAAAACCGAAATTTTCGGACACACAGTCCAAATTGGCAATATTTTAGCCAAAAAATTCGACAAGAAATACCTAGAAAAAGACCCACTACGCTGTGCGGATAAAGAAGCTTCTCAGAAAATGATCAAATTGATCGATAAATTAAGAGAAGAAGGAGACTCTATCGGCGCAATTATCGAAATTATCATCAAAAATCCACCTAAAGGACTGGGAGAACCAGTTTTTGACAAATTAGACGCCGAATTAGCCAAAGCTATGCTTTCAATCGGAGCAGTTAAAGGAATTGAATTTGGCACAGGATTCAAGTCTGCCACCATGAAAGGCAGTGAAAATAATGACCAAATGGAAATCACTAACAGAAAAATAAAATTCCTTTCAAATAATAGTGGTGGCATTCTCGGAGGAATTTCCACCGGAGAAGATATTGTTCTACGCCTAGCAATAAAACCAGTTGCTAGCATTCCTCTAAAACAAAAAACCATTACCAAATCCGGCAAAAACACCACCATTCAAACCTTCGGACGCCACGACTGCTGTTTAGCTCCCAGAATTATTCCCGTAGCAGAAAGTATGGCCGCATTAATTTTAACCGATTATTTACAAATATTGTAAAATAATCAAAACTTGCTACAATTCGTACAAGTAATATTTTTTAACACCTCTTCTCTATGGGACAAGCTCTTCGACCCTGGCAAGGAACCTTGCTAGGAGTACTAGCCTACATAGGCATGGCTATAACAGCGATCTTCGCAGTTTTAATGATCGCCGCACAAGGATTTATCACTAGTTTAATGGGTGGGTTATCGGCTGAAATGCAAACAGCAGGAGCAGACGCCGCTTCAGCCAATGCCGCAGCAGGAGGACTTCTTGGCTTAATGGGTGGATTTATGTGGGTTGTTGGAATTTTCATGATTGCTTTTGCAGTCCTAGACTTTTTCATCGCAAGAGGTCTTTTTAAAGGACAGAAATGGACACTTATTATCCTTATAATTTTTGGAGGACTTGGCGTTCTCGGAGCTCTTTCTCAAGGACCACAATGGAGCGGATTAATCATTGATGGTGCTGTCGTAGCTATTGCCGCAACAGTTTTAAAAAATCCCTTTTACAATCAAACAAAATAGTCTGATAAAATAAGACTATTTGTAGCTAAAATAACAAAATGCACCATTGACTCTCATGGTGTATTTTGTTATAGTAAAAAACTCAGTAAACATCCATTTTTATGAATCACGGGCCAGAACATCATAGTACTCCAGATACTCCCGATGAGCATACTGCTCCAGCTCACGACCATGCCCCTGATCCTCATGCCGCTCATGCTGCTCCAGCTCACGACCATGCTCCTGATCCTCATGCCGCTCATGCTGCTCCAGCTACGCACGACCATGCTCCTGATCCTCACGCCGCTCATGCTGCTCCAGCTCACGACCATGCCCCTGATCCTCACGCCGCTCATGCTGCTCCATCTCACGACCATGCCCCTGATCCTCACGCCGCTCACTCCCACGACCAATCAGAAGAAGACTGGTTAATGGGAGAAAACGATCCAGTCCAAGAAGTATCTTTACCAAAAACTCCCCTTTATATAATCAGAAACTGGGTTAGAGGTTCTATTGGAAATGCACTTCGTAGAGGAAAAGAAATAGTCACACCAGCAAAAGATGCCTTGAAATCAGCCTGGAACCTTTTCAAAAATCCTTTCAAAAACCCATTAAACACACTTCGTCACCCCCTTAAATATTTAGCAAATCTTCCAAGAATCGGCACTGCCACAACAAAAGCTACTAAAAATTTAGCCAAAGCCCCTATCACCGCCACAAATGAAGGATACCAAGATATTGTACAAGCTCCTTTACAAAGAATTGACTATAAAATAGCTAAAATTCCACCAAGAACCGTCACTGGAATGGTAGCCAGGTTTAATAATGGTGTCGCAAATGTTATGGGATGGCCACTTCGTTTTGCAGACAAAATAGCTAAAGGAGCCACAAACTGGATCGATGATGTAGATGCTTACTTTGGAGCAGCCATCCAAGGAGTATAATCAAAACCCCTTCCATTCCCCCACTAAATTAAGCTAAAGTACAATCACTTTAGAATTTTTTATGTTTGAATTTAAAATCAAAAACACAGCAAAAAATAGCCTTGCTCGTACAGGTGTTTTCGTGACACCTCATGGCAAAATCAAAACTCCAATTTTTATGCCAGTAGGAACAAAAGCTAC
>JBAYNL010000032.1:0-10656 GCA_041678805.1 Candidatus Altimarinota bacterium
AGGAGCTCCTCCCATCATTCCGGCCATAGGATTACCTCCTGGGTTATCCTTGTTTGGTTGTTGGGGAAGTAGATTTGTGTCTATTGGTGGCGCTGTAAAATCTATTCCTAAACGAGCGGAGATTTCTTGTTCTACGAAATCTTTTTTTCTTCCATATTTTAAACTGGAGTATTCCTTAATAATCTTTGCTATTTTTGGATTTTTGCCGGTAGGATCCCAAATTGTATTTAGAGAAAATGGTCTAGAGGTAGTGTTGTTGATGTTTAACTTCATGTACATTTTGTAGTTTGAGATGCCAATAATATCTTGTTCACTAAGAAGTGGCGCATACTCTTTCGTTAGATATTCTGCGTCATCAGCACCGACTTTAAATGAGCAGAGTGTTCCAACGTTACCAAATACAGCATCTCTAATTTGGGTAGAAGTGCTGCCGAATTTACTAACTACTAACTGACTAATGTATTGGTGAGCCATGATTAAATTTAGACGATATTTTCTGGCTTCGGAAAGGATTGAGCAGAAACTATCTGTGGCGAAATTTTGGAACTCATCCACGTACAAGAAGAAATCTTTTCTACTAGCTTCATCCATGTCTGCTCTGCTCATGGCCGCCATTTGGAGTTTTGCGACTATAATCAGGCCCAGTAACTGAGTGTTTAAATCTCCGATTTTACCTTTGGAAAGATTTACTAGTAAAATTTTTCCTTCATCCATGACATGTCTAAAATTGAAGGCGGATTTAGTTTGTCCGATGGTATTTCTCATGATTGAGTTCGTGATAAATGGACCAAACTTCGCGCTAAAGTAAGGGATCATTTCCTGACGTTCTCTTTCACCTGTGTTGGCATATTCGTTCTGCCAGAAGGATTTTACAACGGGATTTTTTACTTTTTTAACTTTATATTTCATGAATGCATCATCTGTAAACATACGAGGGACATCAATGAGAGTCGCGCCTTCTTCTTGGTCTTCGGCTAGCGTCAAACAGGCATTTCTAAAGTAATGCTGGATACGTGGTCCAAATATTTCGTCACCGAATAGTTTAATAAAGATTTCAGTGGCTTGAGATGACACCATGTCCATTTCCGCAGGGACTGATGCTTCCAAAATATTTAGGCCCATTGGGCGATCGGTGCTAGAAGGGTCGAATACGATAACGTCTTTTGCTCTTTCTTTTGGGACGTAATTTAATACATCCTCAATTAAGTCTCCATGAGGATCAATAACTGCTACTCCTTCGCCGTTTGCAATGTCTTGTCTGATCATATAGGACAAAAGTGCGGATTTACCTGAACCAGATTTTCCGATGATGTAATGGTGTCTTGATCTGTCTTGTCTTTGGAAATGAACTTCTTTTTTCTTTCCTCTGTAGACGTTGTGACCCAAAAGAATTCCTTCTGTAGGAGTGTCAATTGGAGCTGGTAGGACTTTATAATCCATCCAGCGAATAACGGGAGTTTTATTGTAGATACTGCATGGAAAGTGAAAAATACTGGCTAATTCTTCTTCAACTAGGAGTGATTGTTTTTCTCCAATTACAAATAGTCTTGTGTCTAACATTCTTCTTCTGAAATTTCTTAAGAATAACCAATCATTGATAAAGTCTATAAAAAATAATCTACTGCATTCAAACCAGTTGGTAAAAGTATCTTTAAATAGATTGAACGATACGATCATGCTATTGCTGAGGTCTTCAGCTCTTCTTTCTGTCGGGGAAACGGCGAGAAGTCTAATTACTGTATCAAACCCTGATTGTCCGGCCTTTTCACCAATATGCTTAGCGGTTTCTTCTTTGGCTTGGAGCATACGTACATATCCACCACCTTCACTTCCTTTATCGATTTGCATTTTATCGAATCCGAGAAATATCCCTTTAAATACATTTAAAATAGGCCCGAGGATAGGGATACTGAATCCAAGAACAGGATTTTGTTCGGCTTTTCCTTTGAAATATTGATCTCCAAATTTCGCAGCTTTTTTAGTCCATTTGTCACTTCTTGGTCTGATAACCATTTGAATTACAGCGATTTCATCACTTTCTAGCTTTGAGAAAATATTAGTTAGATCGTTTAAAGGATCATTTTCGATAAGTTTAAATGTTTTTATAGGGAACCAATACGCATTTTGTTGATGGGCATAAAAGCCTTTCACTTTACCTCCTTTTATCATATGGTCGTAAGGCTTGTCTTCGATCTGAATGTCAGCATCTTGATAGTAGGAGGTGAGTTGTTTCTCAATGATTCCTTGATAATACTCTGGTGAAATAACGTAAAAATCTACCATTTTGTCATGAGCAACAATTTCAAATGAAAATATATTGTTTTGGAGTAGGCGAACTTTTAGAGTATTGGCGAGATTTAGACCTCTGGTTTCATGGAGATTACGGAAGAACTGAGCCATAATGGCAATCTTTTCTCTAAAATCTTTTTCGGTAACTTTTTCTTTATCTTTTTGGGAATCCTCGCGCGCGAGAGTGATTTTCATGTAAATCAAATGTCTCGACTGCCAATCTTGATAAACTTGGCGCAAAGCCCATAATAGAAATTTTGGGATAACATATATGGCTAATAAAATTAGTCCTGCTTTAAAGGGGTGGTCCTTAATAAAAACCCAGGCATTATTAAAAAATTCTATCCAGAACGTTTTACTTCCAAATTTTTCTAATAAATTGTTGAACATTTATTTTCTTAAATCTCTATATTTTAGCAAAAAATAGCCAAAATAACAAGGATGGAAGTAATCCATTCTTGGTTATTTCGGACGTTTTAGGCTGTTTTTAAATGGTTTCCCCTTATCTAACTTACTTTTTTAGCAATAATAGCCTCTAAATCATCTATGTTTACACGTTCTTGATTTGTAGTGTCCCTATCTCTTAATGTGACCTTTTTATCGGTTAAAGTGTCGAAATCTACCGTAATGCAATAAGGGGTGCCAATTTCGTCTTGTCGTCTGTAGCGTTTCCCAATTGCTCCAGATTCGTCGTATTCAACGGTAAATCTTTGTTGGAGATCGGTTTTGATTTTATGGGCTATTTCGGTTAATTCAGGTTTTTTCATTAATGGGAAAATGGCTGCCTTAATTGGGGCAATTTTTGGATTGAAACGCATTACTACTCTTACGTCTTCGCCGTCTCCAACTACATCTTCATCATAAGCGTCTAGTAAAATTACCAAGATAGCTCTGTCGGCACCAAAAGATGGTTCAATAACATGAGGAGTATATTTTTCGTTAGTAATAGGGTCAAGATAAGAAAGGTCTTTGCCTGAGAATTTCTGATGTTGTTGTAGGTCAAAGTCTCCTCTGTAGGCTATTCCCATCAATTCTCCCCAACCGAATGGAAAATTATATTCAATATCAAACGTCATTGAGGAATAATGTGATAATTCGTCTTTTTCGTGCTCTCTAAATCGGAGGTTTTCTTCTTTTATTCCTAGACTTAAATACCATTCTTTACAGTCTTTTTTCCATTTATCAAAAGTAGTTTTTATTTCGGCTTTATCTTTTGGAGAAATAAAATATTCAATTTCCATTTGTTCAAATTCACGAGTTCTAAAAGTGAAGTTTCCTGGAGTAATTTCATTGCGGAAGGCTTTGCCGATTTGACCTATTCCAAATGGTATTCTAACTCTACAGTTTTGAACTACATTCTTGAAATTTACAAAAATTCCCTGAGCTGTTTCAGGGCGTAGATATACCGCATTAGCGGTTTCTTCGATTACTCCTTGGTGGGTCTTAAACATTAGGTTGAAAGATCTAGCTTCGGTGAAGTCAGATTTGCCGCATTTTGGGCATTTTAGTTTATTTTCTTTAATAATTTCACCTATTTCTTTTAGGGATTTTCCAACAGCTTTTTCTACTCCGAGATGTTCTTCAATTAATTTATCTCCGCGGATTCTTTCTTTGCAATTTTTACAGTCCATTAAGGGATCGGTAAAAGACCCCACGTGTCCTGATGCTTCCCAAATTTTTGGATTCATTAAAATAGATGAATCTAGTCCTACGATATCATCTCTACGAGTGACGAAAGTTTGCCACCAATAGCCTTTTACGTTCTGCTTTAATTGTGCTCCGTATGGGCCGTAGTCCCAAGTATTTGCTAGTCCCCCGTAAATATCTGAGCCGGGAAATACAAATCCCCTTCTTTTGCATAACGCGACTACTTTCTCGAATCGATTATCCATTTTAATTTGTTAAATTACTGTCCAAGATTATTGTGATTGGACCTTCATTGGTCAAGCTGACTTTCATCATTGCCCTAAAAACGCCTGTTTGAACGTTTAATCCTAGGGATTTTAGTTTTTCTATTAATTTATTATATAGAGGTTCAGCCACTTCAGCCTTGGCGGCATTTATAAAATCTGGCCTGCGACCCTTGCGGCAATCTCCGTATAAAGTGAATTGAGAAATTAAGAGAATTTCTTTTGTGGTATCTGTGACGGATTTTTCGAAATATTTTTCTCCTTCGTCGAATAGTCTTAAGTTCGCGATTTTGTCAGCGATAAAATCTACGTCTTTCTCGGTGTCACCATTGGTTATTCCTAATAAGACTACGAGACCTTTTTCAATTTGTCCTGTAATTTTTCCCGCCACTTCAACAGAAGCTTTTCCTGATTTCTGAATTACTACTTTCATTTTTCGAGTATTTACTTATTTTGCTTATTTTTCCAATCAAGAAGAGCGTTTGATAAAACTTTTAGGAATGATTCTGCGGTACGGTGGGTCATGTTTATTCTGCTAACAACTTTGAGAGTTGGTTCCTTGGCGTTGGGAAGGGTGTAGGCCATGTCGATAACGCATTCGTTATTGTTGAAATGGACCGAAACTGCATTTGCGTAAACTCCAGATTCTGATTGTTCAGGAAGAATTACTTTGTATTCTTTTTTTTCTGATTCTGCCATAGATGTATTGGTTAAATAGCTATGTAAGTTTACCGTTCTGTTGTGTTATTTTCAACAACACTTTATTTTGCTATTTTATCCTTTTTTTAAGCCATAAATTTAAAGATGGATGTTTTTATTATTGATAACTGATTTTTCCATGGAATGATGTTGATGAATTTAAAGCTTTTTTATGGAAACGGATGAAAACACTTTACTGTATAGAAATGTGACTTTAGATATGGTTTCCCGAAAAGCTCGAATAAAAGGAGTTGTTATATTCTTGAGGAATAAAGAATATTCTTTGTTGGAATATTTTATGAGAAATTGCAATAAAGTTTTAACGCGCACAAGGCTTCTGGAGGAAGTTTGGGATAGAAATATTTTTTGTCCAACAAATACTATTGATGTTCATGTAAGTAGTCTTCGTCGAAAGTTAAAAAAACATCTTAGATTTGAGCTAATAAAAACGATCCATTGCATTGGGTATCGCTTCGGAGATTAAAAACTATTAAACAACATACTATTTTAGCAATACACACAAGACCTTTTCTTTGCCAGGATTGCAAAATGTTTTTATAATTCGAGTTGTTTTAAAAACAAAATAACTCTCATTCCTTATGACAACTGTTAATTCTCCCTTAGCAGCTCAAACGTTAGTCGAATTGGATAGTTTGGTGGAAAATTTATTATTGCTTTTATCTGATAAGGAAAAGAATGTTATCCAGAAAAGATTTAGTTTGGGTAATACTCGTAAGCATACTCTTGAAGAGATTGGTCAGGAGTTTTCTGTTACCAGGGAAAGAATTCGTCAGATTGAAAAAAATGCTTTAGTTAAAATGAAAAGAAATGTTTTTAATACCGCTCTTAGGCACTTGCATGATTATGTTGGGGACATAATGAGAGAGCATGGAGGGTTGATTAGAGAGGATGAAATCCATGGTTATCTTGGAAAATCTTTAGTTAATGGTGAGAACATTGATAAGGGTAGTTTACAGTTAGCGTTGGCTTTGCATGAAGATTTGGAATGTGTTGGTAATACTATAAATTTTCATCCCTATGTTAAGGAAAAAGATATTCCTGAATATTCTTTGAAGCATGTTTCGGATAATTTAATTAATTATCTTAACAAACGTGGGGATGTTGAGGCGTTAAGTAAGATCCATGCAGGGTTGGGAAATATTGTGAAGGAAGTTGATTTTGATTTAAGTCGAACTAAGTCTTTAGCGACAATTGATAAGAGATTAACGATTCTTGATAATGACTTGGTTGGTTTAATGGAGTGGAGGCATATTCATCCAAGAACTTTAAGAGATAAAATTCTATATATTTTGAAGGTAGAAAATCGTCCTTTGCATTTTACTTATATTACGGAAAAAATTTCTAATTCTTCTTTTGATAATCGACCTGTTAATTTGCAAGCTGTTCATAATGAACTTATTAGACATGAACAGTTTGTTTTGATAGGCAGAGGTATTTATGCTCTTCAAGATTGGGGTTATGAGAGGGGTACTGTTGCTGAAGTGATTGAAGATATTTTAAAAGGAAAACAGGAATTGGATCAAGATGAGATCATCAATCTTGTAATGCAAAAAAGACAAGTCAAAAAAATTACAATTGTTTTGGCTCTTAAAAATGGTGAAAAATTTGAAAGAGTTGGACGCAAAAGGTACTGCCTTAAGAAATCTTAGGTTATTAGATTTTGATGAAGTTTTCTTTGCTTGCCTGATATTCAGCTTTTAGGTTGGTCGAATTTTTTTCGATAGCCAGAACTGTTTGATCTCTAGTTTGTTTAAAGTAGAGATCTTTTGCTTTTTCAAATAGGGATAATACTTCTTTATCGTTTTTATCAATTGTTAAAAGTTCTTGGGCTACCTTGATGGCTTCGGCGTATTTTTTTAGTCTAATTAGGGTGCCAAGATAGTTTTCTCCTTTGTAGACAAATTCTTTTCTTTGTTCCATGAAATTATCAACTTTTCTTTGCTTGATAAGTTTTTCAAGCTTTGTGATTTCCGTATTTTTTTCGTCTATTTTTTTTAAACTTTCTATGAATGTTTCGATAACGTCATATTTATCGGAATAAATAAGATCTTTTTTTTCTGCGATTCTTTTACTAACTAATTTCTCGCGGAAAATTTTCGTCATAGCCATTACGTCGGTATTTCCCGGATTGGTTCTTTCAAGAGTATAAAGTTCGTTAATTAATTTTTCCGGATCATTTTCTAGGAATCTCTCAAGCTTTTCACTTTGTTCTTTCTGAAATTGTTTTTTGAGAGTCGTGATTTGTTTAGTGTAGAGCTCTTGAGCTTTTTTGTATAAATTTTGTAGTTTTTTATGATTCGGAGAATATCTTAAAAGGTATTTTATACCATTCAAGATTTCTTGATATTTTTCCTGATCCCAGAGCGGGTCCATTTCTTCGAGTTTGGTATCGATCATCGACTCATTGGCTTTTTCGGCTTCATCTTGGATAGTGATAGTCATTTTCTTAAAATCTCTGTCATCGGGATATCTGCTAGAAATAGCATTGCAAAGATTTAGGGCTTCTTGGTATTTCTTTGAAGCCATGAGTAAATCGATGTTTCTTCTTGCCTGTTGAATGAAAGCATTATCCATTTTTGTCTTTTTTGTTTGTTTTATTATATCACAAAAATGCCTTTATTTTAAGCTTTTCTGTAGTTCTTTTAGTTTGTTTAGTCCTGTTTTTTCTTCTTTTAGTCTTGAGAGTTCTTTTTCAACAACCTCCTTGGGGGCTTTTGCTAAAAATCCTGGATTGTTTAATTTTGATTCTAGCGCTTTAATAAAACTTTCTTTTTGAATGATTTCTTTTGTTACTCTCGCCAGTTCCTTGACTGTATCAACCATGTCTTTGAGTGGCAAATAAATCTCGATATCCCCTATGAAAATTGTTTTAGCATCAGGGATTTTAGGTCCTTTTGTTTTAATTTCTAAAGACTCTAAGGAACTCATTCTTTTAATAACTTCTTTTTTGCTTTCAAGTAGCTCTATATATTTTCCGGCGTATGCGATAGCATGAATTTTCTTTGATGATTCGACTTTTAATTCTGATCTAAGGCTGCGAATTTTGGTGATTAATTCATGAATTATTTCCATTTCTTTTGATTCTTTTGGAAAAACTAGGTTTTTGTCGAACTTAGGCCATTCTTCTGAAATTAACATGTTTTTTTTCTCTAGTGATTCCCAGATTTTTTCGCTAACAAATGGAACGAATGGATGTAATAATTTTAAAAATGATCTTAACACAAATAATAAAACTGCTGGATTTTTGTGGTCACCTTTTGAAATTTCTAAATACCAATCGCAGTATTTACTCCAAATAAAATCGTATATTTTTGTTCCCGCTTCTGAAAGTCTGAAATTTTTGAAGTCAGTATCGACTTCTTTGATTAATTTTTGTAACTCGGTAAGGATCCATTTATCTGCGACGGATTTCACATGAGTTTTATTGAATTTTATTTCCTTATCTTCTTCGGTGACATTCATTAAGGCAAATCTGGCGCTATTCCAGATTTTATTGATGAAATTTCGATAACCGGCGATTTTCTCTTCATAAAGGCGCATATCGCTACCAGGAGTTGATCCGATAACTAAACTTAATCTGACGGCGTCTGTCCCATATTTTTTAATCATTTCCAAAGGATCGATGCCGTTACCAGAAGATTTACTCATTTTTTTCCCGAATTTGTCGCGAATTAATCCATGAAGATAAACTGTCTCAAAAGGTATTTCTCCAAGTGTATAAGTGGTCATGATAATCATTCTTGCAACCCAGAAAAACAGGATGTCATAGCCTGTTTCCATTACGGAGGTGGGATGGAAATATTCAAGATCTGCTGTTTTTTCTGGCCATCCAAGTGTCGAGAAGGTCCAAAGTCCTGATGAAAACCAAGTATCTAGAGTATCTTCGTCTTGTTTCCATTTTGAGTTTTTACATTTAGGACAAGCGTCTTTTGGTTTTGTTTTACTAGCAGTGACCTCGTCGCATTTTTCGCAATACCAAACTGGAATTCTATGTCCGAACCAAATTTGTCTAGAGATGCACCAATCGTGTAAATTTTCCATCCAATGGAAATAAATCTTTTTGAATTTTGATGGAACAATTTTGATATGACCATTTTTTACGACTTCAATAGCTTTTTCTTTGATGGTTAGTTTCTTTTTGCCATCTTTAATGACTGGTTTATCTACATTAATGAACCATTGTCTGGAAACAAGTGGCTCAATTGAAGCTCCGCAGCGATAACAAACAGAAAGGTTGTGAGTGTAATCTTCGATTTTTTCTACTAATCCCATTTTATCCATATCTGCAAGAATTGCTTTGCGGCACTCTGTGGTAGTCATCCCGGCATATTTACCACAATTACTCATCATTCGGCCCTTCTGATCAATTACTGATTTAATTGGGAGTTTATGTCTTTGAGCGATCTCAAAATCTACGAAGCTGTGAGCTGGAGTTACCTTGATGATGCCTGTTCCAAATTCCGGATCTACTGCCTCATCGGCTACAACGACTACTTCAAATTCATCAAGAACTCCTGGAATCATTATTTTTTTGCCAATCCATTTGGTATATCTTTTGTCTTTTGGATGAACTGCCACGGCGGTATCTCCGAGTTTTGTTTCCGGTCTGGAAGTGGCTAAAGTAAATGGTCCGTATTTGATCCAGTATAATTTTTCTTGTTTTTCCTTATAGTCAACTTCGTCATCTGCAAGTGTAGATTCACAGCGTGGGCACCAGTTTACGATTCTATTCCCTCGGTAAATTAAGCCATCTTTGTACATTCTGATAAAAACTTCCTGAACAGCGTTAGTTAGGCCTTCATCAAGAGTGTATCTTTCTCTAGTCCAGTCGCAACTTGAGCCCATTTTCCTGATTTGGTTTCTGATGATACTTTGGGAATTGGCTACATATTTTTTTATTTCTTCGAGAAATTTTTCACGACCTAATTGATGTCTGTCTAAGCCTTTTTGGGCGAGAAGTTGCTCTACCTTGTTCTGAGTAGCAATCGAGGCATGATCTGTGCCTGGAAGCCATAATGCTGAATCCCCCATCATGCGATGTTGTCTAATGAGGATATCTTCTATAGCTAACATGACGGCATGTCCGAGATGAAGAACTCCAGTGGCGTTTGGAGGGGGCATGGAAATAACGAAAGGCTTTTTAGATTTATCTACTTTAGGGGTAAATACTCCTGATTTTTCCCATTTTTTATAAATTGCGTCTTCGTATTTTTTTGCTTCGTAAGCTTTTTCTATATTATTTTCCATGGATGATTTTTATGCATGCGGTTGATATCTTACAATTTAAAGTTTTGGCTGGCAATTCAAATTGTCATGATTGACTTTGGGGCGTTTTTTAGCTATAATTTAGAGTAGTAAAATCATTTATTTCTCGCGAAGAATGCCTCAAACTTCCTCTAATACCTCGTCTCGTGGACCAGCTGAAGAATTTCGTTCGGCAGAGGTGTTAGTTCATGCAAAAGATCATAATAATGAGGATCATGAGGTGAAAAAAGTAGCTGAAGGTTTTGGAGGAGAAGCTAGGTCAGAAGCTCTAGGGCTTGATGAATCAGCGGAAACTAATGATAAGGTTAGCGAGATTTTGAGTGACACTAAGGATTTGGCTTCTGATGGAAGTCAGAAGATTTTTACTAGTGCTTCTAAGAAGGAGATTGAAGCCTTAAGGGCTAAATTACTTAAGGATTTGCCAAGTGAGAAAGTTATGAAAAAGCAGGTTGAGAACGAAATTCGTAAAGAA
>JBAYNL010000033.1:0-10629 GCA_041678805.1 Candidatus Altimarinota bacterium
CTAAGTCGCTTTTCGCCCGTTGCCCTTTCATAGCTCCCCGCTCCAAACTCCTCGCTCAAATCGTAATTCGTTGTCTCAATCAATTCGTGTAAATTTGTGTAATTCGTTGACAAAAACACCTCTCGCCCTTGCGCCTTCGCGGTGAAAAACTAAGCCGCTAAGTTCGCCAAGTTGTCGCTCCAAGCTCCCCGCTCCGTAATTTGTAATTTCAGAATCACCCATTCACCCATTCTCCCTCTCGCAAAGTCGCTAAGTCGCCCAGTCGTCCCTCGTCCGTTGCCCTTTCATAGCTGCCCGCTCCAAACTCATTGCTCAAATCGTAATTCGTAATTTCAGAATCACCCATTCTCCCCTTCACCCATTCTCCCACTCGCCCTATCCTCCATCGCCCAGTCGCTCATTCGCTCCATCGCAAAATTTCTCTGTCAACCTTTCCCCTTTTTCACAATACATTATGACCCTTACGAACACTTATCAAGTTTATATGGTAACTAACACTACCGGCAAATGAATCAAAATTTAATAACCCTGCTGTAAGATATAAATGTTTAAAGAAGGTCAGTTGCACACCAGTGTTGGTAGTTTTTCCATCATATTCTGTCAATAAAGAAAAATAATCCCATTTATTATATCTTATCGCCATTCCACCCCACAAACCAAGAAACTCATTATGATTAGAATTAAGCCAGTCGGTCCCATAGCCTGCAGAGATTTCAATATTTATAGGAAATACAGGATTAGTATATTTTTTTGTCATAACGAGATATGTAGCGCCAAAATTTCTGGCAGTACCATTATCAGTAGTGGAAATAAAATCATGGATTCCGATAACCATGCTTGGGAGATATTTTTGTTCCTTTAATAATTTGATTCTTATGCTTGGCATCCTATCCACTGTATAATTGACATCATGAGGTAAATTTAGTATTCGTGTTGCCCTAAAATTTACTTCCAAAAAAGGAAGAAAGGTAAGACTGGAATAAAATGCCATTGCATCATATTTATCTTTAGTATACGAAAGATATTTTCTTGGTAAAAAGCTTGTTCCTAAATATAGAGATCCATCTGGATTGAAATTTGCCGTTGGAATATGGATATAGCCCGGCATACCCGTTATTGATTGGGCATTAACAGATAATGAAATAAAGATTAAAAAAATAAAAGAAAGAAAAAGTTGTTTTCTCATGAATGAATAATTCAAATGATACAGATGGCTAACGCTGATAGCTCTTTAGATGCTGTCAGGTTAGCCATTTGCTTTTAATTAAAATACATAGGAAATAGTAATTCCGATTTTAGGTCCGGATAATGACACGTCTTTATTTTTGGTATTACCATAATCATCGGTCATCTTCTGGATGTATTTTCCCAGGACATAATTAAATTCTATTCCTGCCGAGAGATGATTAATGATAGGTCGTTCTACTCCCAAAATGATGTTTCCGGTGAAATCCTGTCCCTGCTTCTTGATATTATCTCCAAGTAAATCAGGAAGATTTCTTGTTAATTTATCCTGTACAAAAATGAAGTTGCCTCCTATACCACCATAGGGTTTAAACTTCTCAAAAGCAAGAAAAGTAAGATTATACAGAGCATTAATACTTATCGAAGAAAGAGAAATAGCAAGTTTTTCATTCCCTGTATGGCCACCTATTGGTATGTCTCCGGATTTCACAGTTTCTTTCCAGTAAGTATATCCAATCCTTGCCCTGAGATTTTTGATAATATTTACGTCAAAGAAAGCCCCATAATATGCCGAACCCTTAAAGTCGTTTTCCCAGTCATTATCTTTAAAATAAGTATCATTCCAGTAATCCATGGCAGGATTATACCAGCCGGCAGTAATACCAGCCGTGCGTATTCCAAATGTTTGTTGTGCTGTGTTTGCCTCTTCCTGTGCCTGAAGCGAAGGTAATATGCCACCAACCATAAAGCATATTACCATTAAACTGATTTTTACTGTTGTCTTCATAGTTATTTTCCTCCTCCCTGGTCATGACAATTCGCAAGACAAATATCTTTAGCAATTTTAAAAGCCTGTTTACAGAGGAAAATAGTCCACCATCCCGTTAGTGCACTACAAAGGGCAGTGCCTGCAATATAGCCGGCATAACATCCCACTTTACACCAGTTAATGTCTGTTCTGGCACCTTCTTTAAGTGTATTATACTTACCATATTTATTAGCTACCCAGAGATTAAAACAAAAAGCTTGTACAGGGGAAATAATCATTGTTGAATCAAATGATGTTATTTGATTTGGGATGTTTCCGTTAACAGAAATTATGGTTAGGATTAATGCATTATTGGGGTTTTCAGGATTATCTTTTGCGACATTGCTTAAGGTGCTGAGATCTGATAATGCAGTTGATAAATCACAATTAAATATCCATTCATTATTTGATGTTAATTGTAATGAGTCCATTATCTGGGAAAAAATGGTAAAATAAGTCCCAATATTTACAGAAGTATCTTTGTTATTATATCCTGATTGAGCAGTAGCTAAATTTGCAATACCATCTTCTTCAATCGTATAAAGTTGATAGTCGCTGTTTCCCTTTTCTATTCCAATTCCTGCTTTTTCTATTAAATGATTTATAGCAATTTCTGCTTTTTCAGGTGTAGTGGCATCATTTAGTTCCTTAGTAATATAGCTGATAGAGTGTGATTCAATTGTCCCTACCGGTTTCCTGCAGCTTTGTATCCAGAAAACTGCTGCAATGGACATTAATATTATTAATGCCATTGAAATGTAAATTTTTAGTTTCATAATTGTTGAATTTTTTAATTAATAAAAGTGTGAATTAAAATTACGAGTCATTAAACCTCCTTTCTTGTTTTTATTGATTACCAAAGGAATCATTGGTTAATATTTAGTGAATAATGCAAATCAAGGGACGAAACCTTCTCTGTGCAACTCTGTGCTTCCTCTGTGTAACTCTGTGTTATAATATATTAAATTACATAGAGAACCACAGAGTTTAATATTTATATCTTTTTATTCCATTCTTTAATAATAGTACATTAAAATTAATAAGGAGGCCTGTCTTTTTAGAGGCAAATTTCATATACGTCAGAATTTGAGCTTCGTGTACAGGATTAAATACATCAACCGTTTTTAATTCAATAACCACTGCATCTTCAACCAAAATATCAATACGGTAACCACAATCCAATTTTATATCTTTATAAATCACAGGAACAGCAATTTGTCTTTCTGCTTTTAATCCTGCATTTCTTAATTCAAAAATCATACATTCCTCATATGCTGACTCAAGTAAACCAGGACCAAGGTTTTTATGTACTTCTATTGCACACCCTATGACCTTTTCTGTAATTTGATTAATTTCCATATCTTATTATTTTTAACCTTTGATTCACATTAATAATGAATAGATAATTTGTTTACTATTAATTTTTTTATATAATCCGGGTTCAGATTGTTTAAATACTCTTCCATTCCATTATCCGTTTCATATATTTTCCCCTTTTGCGGCAATCCTTTAGCCCGGTATTCCCAGGCAAAACTGCTTGCCGGCCGTATGCGTAGTAAATGTCTGGTGGAATACCTTCGTGGTGGAATAGGGATGCTAAAATTAAAACCTCCGTTCAGAACATCTCCGGAATTTATGGCATAAAATCCTATATTTACTTCTCCAAACTGCCGGTAAACATCAAAACGCCAGCCTTCATCTTTATCCATAAATCTTCCGTATCCGGCTTTCACGGTTAAATCATATTCTGCATAGCGATAGCCAGCATCGGCAAACCAGGTGAACAGATCAACTTCGGAATAGGTCCATCTCCCGGCAAGTACGCTGGCATTTCCGGTATATCCGCAACGTATGCCCAGCGAAATCTTTCCGTTGTTGGTAAATTTTCTTGTTTCTATGTCTATTCCATACCGGTTTTTTGTAAAATATCCAACGGTAATTGATGAAAATATAGTAGAAGGTAATCGTAAGGTTTGATTGATTGTTAGTAATCCCGGTCGAATATTATCACCTTCTTTATCGAGATCGTTTTGCAGAGGAAAAATTACTTGTGTGGTGATGTTCATCCCTTTCCAGAAGGAGATATTCATTGCAGGAGCTATGTTTACCTGCGATTCAAGGGGATCGGAAAAATTTCCAAACTGTGCATAAACTTGAGGATGAACAATAATATCAAATTTATTAAAGGAAGGATTATCTCCGGCATTCTTTTTATATTGGCCAACATCATAGTTTATCTGCACAGATGCCGAAAACTCGTCTTGGGTAGTTTCTCCCCGTATATATTTCAGATAATGCGCTTTGCTAAGAATGCCCGAAATAATAGGGATGCCTTTTTTAAGGCAAATAAGACATACTATTTCATTATCTTTTATCAATGGCATGGCACTCTCAATGATATCAACTATTGCCATAGCTTCCCAATGGTAAACCCTGTTTTCGTAAATTATAAACAGGGTATCATTTCTAAAACCAACAGATATATTTTCATAACCTTTCTTTATCAGTTTATTCCGGATGCCGTTTATGTCAGATATAGTATCGGCAATACAATTAGTTGAAATAATTGTTAAAATAGTAAAGAAGATAATTATTAAGATTTTCATAATTGCATATGAATAATCAATATTCTATTTTTGTATATTGCTAATTTCGCACGTTTTCAAATTTATTCATCACCATTCGTTATTCACTCTTCCATCGCCAAATTGCTCTATCTCTTAGTTGCATTTTGTTTAAGTTCGGAATTTTAAATTAACACATTTTCAAATCAACCTATTATTTTTTGTGCCTTTGTGATTTTTAAAAAACAAGAGTAAAAGAAGCCATGAGTTTAGAGTTTAAAGAAACTTTCTAAGAAAGATTAATTTTCAAATTAGCACATCAGCACATTTTCAAATCATCTCATTTTTCATTGTTTGAAGTTTAAATTAATACAATTCGCGTCATTCGTTGACTCAAATAATTTGCGTAATTAGCGGACCAAAAAAATTTGTTTAATTTGTGCAATTCGTTGACCAAAAAATCTATGTAATCAGTGGATATTTTCAAATTAGCACATTTTCACATTTTCAAATTGCCTCATTTCTCATCGTTTGTGGTTTAAATTCGTATAATTCGTATAGTTCGTTGACCAAAGAAATTCGTGTAATTCGTTGACAAAAAAACTTCGCGTAAATTTGCGTAATTAGCGAACCAAAAAAATTTGTTTAATTTGTGCAATTCGTTGACCAAAGAAATTCGTGGAAATTTGTGTAATTCGTTGACCAAAAAAAATCGTGAAATCAGTGGATATCTTCAAATTAGCACATTTTCAAATTTTCAAATTGCCTCATTTCTCATCGCTGTGAAGTTTAAATTAGTACAATTCGCGTCATTCGTTGACTCAAATAATTCGCGTCCTCGCGCCTTTGCGGTGAAAAGAAAAAATAAGCCGCTAAGTCGTTAAAATAACCATCAAATAATTTCCTCTTCACTCGTTCCTCGTCCCTTGTCCCTTGTCCCTTGTCCTTTGTCCCCCATCCCTTATCCCTCATTATCCTTATACTTCCTGCATACCTCGAGTCAGAGATCGCATCTCTCGTTTTTCGTCCAAACGTAGGCTTTGATTTCATAAACCCAAGGTAGCAATGTACCGTATCGCCTACAAATTCAGGAGGCACTTCTACTTCTATGCTACCTTCTGCCCGCTTAGTACTATCAGTTAAATAGATGGCTTTCCGTTTATCAGGATTATAAATCAATACCATTGCCAGGTCACTTTCCGAAGCATTACCTATACCCGAATTATTATCCCAACGTATACACACCGCACCTGGGCGGGAGGATTCACAGGCTGGGTTCAATGCCCCGGCAAGGCTTCCCCGGCTTACTAATACCGATGGATAATCAATAACAAAATCCGGATATTCTCCGGTAACGGCATGATGGAATGTATGGGAAAATGCAGCATTAAATGCATTCATCTTCATCGCATAACCGCTGTAACAGATATGGATAAAATCTTTCATTGGTTTGAGAAACCCCATTACTACTGCAAACTTCAATCGTTGAGTTGCCTGAAGTTCAGTATTTGCATCCTTGAAATGCTCAGGCAGTTTGCGCACATAATTTTTGCCTCCCCGGTTTACCCAAACGGCATCATTCACTTTGCCCGATATCCTTCCCAAAATTCCGCTCTTAACTATTTCCATCTTTTTTTGTGATATAAAAAGTCTATCATTCAATTTTTTTCAGCCCGTAGCCGGAAGTAGTTCTCAACCACAATAGTCACATTAGGGCACATAGAAATTAATTCAAATCAAACTGCTTTCTGCTTACTGCCTTCTGCCTACTACCTACTACCAACCCCGATGAAGAATCGCTAAGTCGTTCCTCCTAAGTGCTTCTATATCGGGATTTCGCTTCGCTCAACTGCCTACTGCCAACTGCCAACTTCTTACTACCTACTACCTACTGCTTTTTTTGAACCACAATAGCCACATTAGGACACATAGAAATTAATTCAAATCTTATTTTCGCTCACTGCCAATTGCTTATTCTCCAGGCCACCGCTCCAAACTCATTGCTCAAATCGTAATTCGTAATTTCAGAATCACCCATTCTCCCTTTCGCCCACTCTCCCTCTCGCAAAGACGCAAATCACCCATTCTCCAAGCTCCCCGTTCCGTAATTTGTAATTCGCCCCATTCCCGATGAAGATTCGCTAAGTCCTTCCCTCTAAGCGCTTCTATACAGGGACTCCGCTCAGCCTTATAAACTTTACAAACCTTAAGAACCTTATAAACTTTAAGAACTTTACAAACCTTACAAACCTAATTCGCGCCCTCGTTTCCGCCAAATTGTCACTGTACCTTTCTTCACTGTAGCTTCGCTCTTCCTTCGCTCTCCTATACTCTTTCAAAGTAAAAAAAAAGAGGCAGAAACTGCCATAACGACAGTCCCTGCCTTATCCATATTAATTATTAAATTACGGCTTCTTCATCGGTAACATTACCGGGCAGATCGCTGGCATGAATAACAATCTTATCCCCTGTCAGTGAAGGATTAGCATTCATTACGGTATATTCCCATTCCTGGGTGCTACCTTTTTGCACTGCGTTTCCTTCTTCTACTAAAGAGCCGTCTTCATTAAAGATAGAGACTTTTACCCATATTACTTTAAAATCATCGGTAGCTGCTACAATGATTTTGTCTCCAACCTGGCCAGTATAGCCGCTCAGGTTCACAGATTGAATATCCGGTGCATTTAGGAAATCGGCAACAGCTACCGTATAAGCATTTGGAAATTTATTTCCTTTACCGGCCTCATACATTGCTTTTGCTTCCGGTGACTCCATCTCTGTTTTACCATAGATTACCGCTTTTTGAAAACGTTCCCGGTGGGCTGCCTGTTTTTCACTTACTTTATCGCTATGGGTAGGCATGGAAGTAGCGATAGTCCTTCCTTTTACTTGGCGGAATACGATCATTCCACCCATCTGACCACTCATTCCTTGAGTAATAAGATTCTTTTCAACTATGGCTAAACAAATAATAATCTTCCTTTTAGCCCATTTTTCTCTTGCATCTTCCATATTCTGGAATGTAATGCTCTTCTTTAAAATTTTCATAATCTTTAAATTTAATTTGTTATTAATTTTAATGAATTAAAGTATTTTGTTTAATAAATTGTTTTTTCTAAAATTTCCATCCATCAATCACAGCCTTACGTTTTTTTAATTCACAAATTTAAAACAAATAATAAAATAGTAGTTAAATAAATTAAAAAAAGTTGTAAATTATAAAAAATATTTGTAAAAGCACGGCAATAAATATGATTATCCAAACAAAATCAGAGATATACGATCGTGATAAACTAAAATAAATTTAATAAACAATATATCAGTAGTATACGTTATAATAATTAGATAATATATTAACTATCAATAAAATAAGTATAACCAAAATAATCACAAAAATTCATTAAAAATTATAAGGTACCTGTTACTTTATTCATTTTCAAATTACCTAATTTTCAAATTACCATTCCGTAATTCGTAATTCGTAATTTCAGAATCACCCATTCTCCCTCTCGCCAAGTCGCAAAGTCGCAAAGCCGCAAAGCCGCCAAGTCGCCCTGTCGCTTCTCCAAGCTTCCCGTTCCGTAATTTGTAATTCGTAATTCGTAATTTCAGAATTCTCCCTCTCACAAAGACGCAAAGACGCAACTCATCTTGTCGCAAAGTCGCCCTGTCGCCCTATCGCTCCCTCGCCCCGTCGCTTCTCCAAACTCCCCGTTCCGTAATTCGTAATTTCAGGATCACCTCCTCTTCCTCTCGCAAAGTCGCAAAGCCGCCAAGTCGCGAATCACCCTGTCGCTAAGTCGCTCAGTCGCTCCATCGCCTTTTCATAGTTCCTCGCTCAAAAATTCGTAATTCGTAAATCGTAAATCGTAATTCGCTCCCTCTCCCTCTCGCTAAGACGCCCTCTCGCCAAGTCGCAAAGACGCAACTCATCTTGTCGCAAAGTCGCCCTATCGCTCTATCGCTTCCTCGCCCCGTCGCTTCTCCAAGCTCCCCGTTCCGTAATTTGTAATTCGTAATTCGTCGTCGCCCTCTCGCCCTCTCGCCCATTCTCCCATTCTCCCCATCTCCCCATCGCTCCCTCGCCCATTCTCCAAACTCACTGCCCACCGCTCCAAACTCATTGCTCAGAAATTCGTAAATCGTAATTTGCCCACTCGCTTAGTTCGCTTAGTCGCTATATCGTTTTCTCCCGTTCTCGCTCTCACTCAGTCTCTCCCTCGAGTTATCTCTTTATCACTTAATCGCCCCTTCATCTTAACGATTATTTAAATAAACGGTCTCCAAAATCATCTATTACTTCTTATATTTGCATCCAACAAATTCAATCTATACTATCCTTTGAACATCCTCACCATTGACCTCGAAGACTGGTTCCATATCCTGGACCATGAAGGAACAGCTACCGAAAACGACTGGGAACATTATCCTTCCCGCATTCATCAGGGTATGGAAATCCTGCTTGGGATATTAGCAGAAACGCAAACCCCGGCAACCTTCTTTGTTGTCGGCTGGATGGCTCGCCGGTATCCGGATATCATCCGTCAGTTGGATGTTCTGGGTTATGAAATTGCCTGCCAGAGCGACCTGCACCGGCTTGTTTACCGTATGGACAAGGAAGCTTTCCGTCAGGATACGCTTAAAGCCATCGGTCATATCGAAGATATTACCGGCAAAAAAGTTACCGCTTACCGAGCTCCCGGTTTTTCCATTACCGAAGCTACTCCCTGGGCATTTGAAATACTGGCGGAAGCAGGCATTACCCACGATAGTTCTGTCTTTCCTGCCCACAGGGCACACGGTGGTTTTCCGTCTTTCCCTTCCCATACTCCGGTAATCGTCAATTATTTCCGAAAAGATATGGATCAATCAATACTGAAAAGATCGGGATCAATCAACAATCAACAACCAACGATCAACAATTATAACGGTATCACCATCAAAGAATTCCCCATCACCACGACTAATTTATTAGGCAATGATATTGTCTTTGGCGGAGGCGGTTATTTCCGGCTCTTTCCTTATCCCCTGATCAAACACTGGACACAGCAGAAACAGGGATATTTGATGTCTTATATCCATCCCCGTGATGTGGATGCCGGCCAACCCATCCTCCCGGGTTTATCACCCATGCGTCGTTTCAAATCCTATTACGGAATAAAAGGTGCAGAACAAAAACTAAGGCGATGGCTTACCGATTTCCGTTTCACTGACTTGCGTACGTTTGATAAGGCTTTCGATTGGAAGAGTGCGGAAGTGGTTGAAGTTTCCGAGCGAAGCGAGGGGGTGATAGGGCGAACTTAGTGATGGAGCGAAGATGCGAAAAAAAGCGACTGGGCGAACGAAACGACTGAGCGATAAAAAGGAATTTTGTAATATGTTTGATGGCAAATAAATAATTGAATGTTCGTATAAAGAAATTTATTCAACAATTTTAAGCAAAAAATCGTGGAAAAGATAAAAACGCATAGAGAGCTAAAGGTTTTTCAATTATCCTTTGAAGTAGGAATGGAGATATTCAGAATTACTAAATTATTTCCTAAAGAAGAATTGTATTCTCTTACAGATCAGATTAGAAGGTCGTCCAGATCAGTTTCAGGGAATTTAGCAGAAGCATTCCGGAAAAGGCGTTACCCCAAAGCTTTCGTTTCTAAACTATCAGATTCAGAAGGAGAAGCAGCAGAAACACAAGTGTGGATTGATTATGCTTTAGAATGTGGCTACCTTGATAAAGAAACACATGCTGTATTAAATGACAAATACGATCACATTATAGCCATGTTAGTGAATATGAGTATTAAACCTGAAAACTGGGTGATATAAACCTGCTTTATAATACAATCACTCTTGTCAGTTCATCACATACTCGCTATGTCGCCTCGTCGCCTCGTTCGCCCTGTCGCTCCATCGCTTAGTCGCGCTCACGCTCTATCTCCCCGTCGCCATGTCGCTCCATCGCTTAGTCGCATTCACGCTCTATCTCCCCGTCGCCCTGTTGCTCCATCGCTTAGTCGCACTCACGCTCATCTCCCCGTCGCCTTGTCGCTCCATCGCTTAGTCGCATTCACGCTC
>JBAYNL010000034.1:0-10617 GCA_041678805.1 Candidatus Altimarinota bacterium
GAAGTTGAGTTTTCTTGGTTTATCCCAGCCTTTTTTTAATATTGATACAAAAATTAAATGCGAATTTTTTTCTAAAACAATTTCTGTATTTTCAAGAGTTTCTACAAATATAGTTTTTTGTTGATCTGGTTTTATAGTAATTTTCTTCGTCATTTTAATAATGGTGTTGATTGAAGTTTTAGCCGACTGATCCAGTTATCTCCAATTCGAGTAATCGATTTAATTCTACGGCGTATTCCATCGGTAAGTGTTTGGTAACTGGCTCTGCAAATCCATTTACGATCATCGATGATGCTTCTTGTTCGCTGATTCCCCTGGATGTTAAATAGAATAATTGGTCTTCTCCTATTTTTGAAACAGTTGCTTCATGTGCTAATTCAATATCGTCTTCTTCTATTTTCATGGTTGGATAAGTGTCTGAGCGTGATTTTTCATCGAGAATAAGGGCATCACAGCTTACCTTGCTTTTCACACCAGAGGCTCCTTTGTTAATTTTCAAAAGTCCTCTATAGGTTGCTCTGCCGCCATCTTTACTGATGGATTTAGATGTGATAATTGAACTGGTATTTGGGGCTCCATGAATAATTTTTCCTCCTGAATCTTGATGCTGATTTTTGCCTGCAAAAGCCAAAGAATGGATTTCGCCACGAGCATTTTCTCCGAGTAAAAAGATCGCTGGATATTTCATAGTGAGTTTCGACCCCATATTGCAATCTACCCAAATCATTTGTGCATTTTCGTAAACGAAAGATCGTTTTGTTACTAGATTATAAATATTATGTGCCCAGTCTTGAAGAGTAGTATAGGTGATTTTTGCGCCTTTCTTTGCGATAATTTCCACTACGGCAGAATGAAGTGAATTGCTGGAATATGAAGGAGCGGTGCATCCTTCAATGTAGTGAACGGAGCTTTCTTCATCGGCGATTATTAACGTTCTTTCAAACTGGCCCATGTTTTTGGTATTCATTCTGAAATAGGCTTGGAGGGGGAGATCAACGTGAACTCCTTTTGGTACATAAATAAATGTACCTCCTGACCATACGGCGCTATTTAATGCGGCAAACTTATTGTCATTTGCAGGAACAACTTTTCCGAAATATTCTTTGAGAAGTTCGGGATATTGTTTTAATGCTTCATCTGTGGACATAAAAATCACACCTTTTTTTGATAAAGCTTCTTGAACAGATTCATAGACAACTTCGGATTCAAATTGGGCGCTAACTCCTTGGAGGAATTTTTTTTCTGCTTCCGGGATCCCTAGTGTCTCAAAGGCTTCTTTGATTTGAGGATTTACATTGTTCCATGAAGTTTGAGTTTTTGCTTGGGCCTTGATGTAATAATGTAAATTTTCAAAATCAATTTTGCTGAGATCTCCGCCCCAGTTAGGAAGAGGTTTTTTGTTAAAAATTTCGAGAGCTTTTAATCTAAAATCGAGCATCCATTTTGGTTCGTTTTTTCGCTTGGAAATGGAGGTAACCACTTCTGCTGTTAGGACTCCTTTTGGTTCAGAGAAGACGTTTTTGACATCTGACTTGAAACCAAATTTATAATCCTGAAAGGTATTTGAAATAAGCCTTTTTGTATTTTTTGGGATAGCCATTATTTTATGTATGAGTTATATCCTTCTTTTTCAATTTTTAATGCGAGGTCTTTTTTACCGGATTTAATAATTTTTCCATCACTGATAATGTGGACGAAATCGGGCGTAATATAATTTAATAAGCGTTGATAATGAGTGATTAAAACGATTCCAATTTTCGATTTTTTGGCGATAGAGTTGATGGATGTTGCGACGGATTTTAGGGCATCTACATCTAATCCCGAATCTATCTCGTCAAGAAAGGCGATGCGTGGTTCCAAGAGCGCCATTTGTAAAATTTCTGCTTTCTTTTTTTCTCCTCCAGAAAAGTTTTTATTTAATTCTCTTGAGAGAAAATGTTCATCTAATTTCAAAAGGTCTAAATATTTTTTTGTAAATTTAATAAATTCGGCGGGGTTTAAGCGTGGTTTGTTTTTGGCTTTTGAATGGATGTTTTTGGCTGTTCTAAGAAAAGTGCCAAAATTTAATCCAGGGATTTCAATCGGGTGTTGGAAAGTTCCGAAGAGTCCAAGAAGTGATCTTTCGTCAGGTGAAAGATTTAAAATATTTTTATTTGATAAGGAGATTGAGCCTTTGGTTATTTTATATTTCGGATGACCTAAGAGAACATTCAAAAGAGTGCTTTTGCCTGAACCATTTGGACCCATGATTGCGTGAATTTCTCCAGGATTAACTTTTAAATTAATTCCTTTTAAAATTATTTTTCCTTCAGCTTTTGCGTGTAAATTTTTAATTTCTAAAGAATCTTTCATGTTTATTGAATAAAGTGTTTTAAAGTTTTTGAGAGTAAGGTGGTTTTGATTTCTTCATTGATCTTTTTTAAGCCATTTTTAATTGCACAAAATGGCTTGTGTGAGCAGCAAAGTTTGTGTGGATTACTCATGAAACATGGGGCAATTGCGATGGGGCCTTCGAGAGTTTCAAGAATTTCTTTGAGCGTGATCTTTTCCGGTTTTTTGGTTAATTGGTATCCTCCAAATTTTCCTCTTTCAGAGGTTATTAGTCCTCCTTTTTGTAATTCTCTAGCTATTTTCTGAAGAAAAGAGAGGGAGAGCTCGTTTTTATCAGCAATGGTTTTGATAGACCTGATCTCAGATTTTCCAGTCGCTAAAATTGTTAAAAGGAATAGACCATAGTCTGCTTTTTTTGTGAGATTCAGAGAGCCACTTTTTTGCTTAGGCTTATTCATACCAAATTAGTCTTAATTAAATGCGGGGCTAAGAATAGGTCGAAACGCTGTTTGTGTCAACTAAAAATCATGCCCTGCTAAGACAGATTCTCGCAAAGTTTTATTAATGATGAGCTGCAGGGGCATGTCCTCCTCCGTGTCCGGCGGCGGCTCCGTGATCGGCCGCAGGGGCGGCTCCGTGAGCTCCGTGGGCAGTGCCATGTGCTCCATGACCAGCCGCTTTTGGTTCTAGGGCTTTATGAATTTTGTCGTTAATTTCTTTTGCCCATATGGAAACAGTGCCAATTCCTTTGCTTACAGTATCAGCTCCGATAACGAAGGCTCTTGACCCTGTTTTTGCGACTGCGTCCCATGCTAATTGAGCGTAATTTGATACAGCGGCAATTGCTTGAGTAGAGAGGTCTCCTGCTAAGTTTCCGGTGCCGCGAATAAGTCCTAAAGCGCTATTTTTAACACTATTAATTAATCCCTTAATTGGGTTTTGAAATTGTTTTTTAGCTTCTTCTTTTTTTTGGTAGTTCCATTTACCTGATTCTTGATCGTTATGCTGGGCCTCAGCTCTTTTGACTGGATTCGGATGGAAGAGGTCTAATCTTGAGCTCATTGATATAGTTTTAATGGTTTTACATTATAACATGGATGGTTTTAAATGGCAATATGGCAAATAGGCCTTTTTGAAGGCTTAGAGCTTGATGGCTATTCTAAAAAAGGGTATAATCATGCGATGTTATAAAATGTGTTTTATGTCGCCAGAAGAAGAAAATAAAGGTTTAAACGGAGTGGAAGTGGCACAGGCTGCCCCTTCGGATAGGGCTGGAGAAGCTATTAGATCTTCTCAGTTTGAGCGTAAAGAAATGTTGTGTGACATGGATGTGAATTGGGATGACGAATATCTTCTGAAGTTTGCCAGCTATTATCCTGTTGTGATGAAACAGCATATGGAGGAGGTTCAGAAAGTTGCTTGTATGGACAAATCAGCTCCTGAATATATTGTTGCGAAGGCTGATCTTTTCGGAAAAATCCTTGGGACAATGCAGTGGAGAATTAGGGCTGAACATTTAAATCAGGGGGCTTTTGTGGCGGCTTTAAGGTCTTTTAGTGGAACGCCTGAGGAAAGGCAAGTTATAAGTGATCAGTTGATAGATTCCAGGTACAAGGTTGAATATTTTGAGATGTTTAAGAGTAATTTGGTTTTACTTAAATCTGCATATGAGAAATTTGCTACTGATAGGGTGGAAGTGGAGAGATATCTTTTGAGTGGTATTGAAAAGGGAGAAATTCAGATTCCAGAATCTATGCCTTATGTGATGTTTGTAAATAAGAGCACAGAGAAACAGTATTCTGCTGTTTATAAGTACGACAAAAGAACGAAAAAATTAAGTTTCAAAACTTGTAATATTGTTTCTACAGGGGATCAAGTGAGGTGGTTAGAGGATGAGCCTAAGGGGGTACATGTTACTCCTACGAGAGTTTTTTATATTGGAGAGGCGAAAGGGTTAGATCATTCTTCTTTAAAGGGGAATGCAGAAATTTATGGGGAAGGATTTGTGAAAAGAGATCAAGAGCCATATCAAATGTTTAGGCTTTATATTAAGAAGGGAAATTCATATGAATATACTGCTTATTTAGTTCATCCAACTTGGGAAGAACCTTTGCTGGGGACAACGGCTTCGCATGGATGTATTAGAGTTCCAAGGTTAATGGATCTGCAGTTAATTAGGATTTATGATGAATGGTATAAGGAGCAGGGAGTTACTGATTTCAAACAATTTCCTCCTACGAAAGTAAAAAATCCTTCGGCAAAAATGCCAGTTGTGGTGAGGGGAATTTAGGAGTTCTAGGGGTGAGAGGTTTATCTGTCTGGAGGAATGTTGTAATAGTCGAATAAATATGCGGCTATTTTTTGGAAGGTAGGGGCTGCGGTAGCGGAGCACCACATGTTTGTTCGTGGATAATCCATTTTGATTACTATTACGAATCGAGGGTCGTCAATTGGGGCAAATCCGGCAATGGAAACGATAGTGGTTCCAAGGCCTGTAAGAACGCGATTGTATTTGTAAGTTTGGGCTGTTCCCGTTTTTGCAGCGACGTAGTGAGTGTCTATGCGGGCTTCTTTAGCTACTCCGCTTTCTACGGCATTGATTAGCATTTTGGTCATTTTGGCGGAAGTATCTTCGGAAATAACGCGTCTGATTTCATGAGGATCTGTTACATTTACAGTCCCGTCATCATGACGAATTTCCGAAATGATATGTGGTTGCATTAAGATTCCACCATTGGCAATTGCGGCGTAGGCATTTGCCATTTGGATCATAGTGACTGTAAGACCTTGTCCGAAAGCGTGAGTGGCGAGCTCGGATTCGGTCCAGCCATCAAAATATTCGATTTTCCCCAATGCTTCTGTGTCGAACTCAATATCGGTTCTGTCTAGAAAACCAAATTTTTTGAGATAACTGTAAAAAAGTGCTCCTCCCATTTTTTTGGAAACAAAAGTCATACCTGTGTTAAGAGATTGAGCAAGAACTGTGGACATATTTACTAATCCGTAATATCCGGAAGAGTTTTTAATTTCAAAATCATATTTTCCGGTATAGACATTCATATCTACTCCTACTGGGCCATAGTCGTTATAAGTTGTGTTTGGGGTGACGTCTCCGTCATCAATTGCAGAGGCCATGGCAATAGCTTTAAAACAAGATCCTGGTTCATAAGGCCAAGAGACAATTTTGTTGTGATAAACCTCGGGACCTACGAAGTTTTCGTAACGTGTGTAGTGAGATTTTCCTTCTTTATCTTTGATCTCGAATATTGGATAGCGAGAAAGAGTTAGAGGGTTTGTGTAATAGTAATACAATCCCTCGGTTTTGGTTGGATATAAATTTTTCATTTCTTCTTCAGTAAAAGATGTTTCTACTTTTTTAAAAACATCTCCGTAAGTATTTGGATTAAATGCCGGGTAAGTTGCCATTGCGATTACGGCTCCGGTCTTGGGGTCTAGGATGATCATTTGGCCATTATCTGCATTATATTCTTTGACGGCTGCAGCAATTATTTCTTCCGCTTTTAGTTGTACAGAGCGATCTATTGTTAATACTATGTCGTCTCCATCGACTGCGGGTTTAAGAAGGCTGTCCCCAACGGTGATTTGTCTACCGACGGAATCTTTTTTGGTTTCAAATTTTCCGGTGACTCCTTGGAGTTCAGTGTTGAAAGTGCTTTCAATGCCGTATTGGCCAATATTATCTCTACTGACGTAGCCGACGATGCTAGCTGCTAAAGTATTTTCTGGATAATATCTGAAATATTCTTCATGCATGCCGATGCCTGTCCATTTTGATTTTTCTTCGGAAATCATTTGAGAAATTTTATCTGAAACATCTGGAGACAAACGTGCTTGTAGAGGGACATAACGGTTTTCTCCTTTTAAAATTTTTGCGAGTTTAGTTTCTGGAATTTCTACGAGCGGGGCGAGTGTTTTTGCGGTGGAAGTTGTGTTTGTGATGTCCTGAGGATAAGCATAAACACTATCTTCGATTACTTTTATTCCAGAGATATTTACTTGATGTAGTTTTGCTAATTTATCTTGAGAGATTTTTTCGGCGAGAAGAATCTCGGGACGTTGTTTTTGGCTTATTTTAGCTGAGAAATTTTCTCCGAACTTGGCTTTTAATTCGTCGTCGGTCAGTGGTTTTAATAGTTTTGTCTTTTCTTCTTCTGTAATGTCGGCGGGAAGAGTTTTGGCAATTTTTTGGATTCTAGCTTCATCGGTGGCACGTTCTTCTTCGAGGTTGAAAAGTAATGGAATTAATTTCCCGGTGAGATAATCGGGATCTTTTATTAAAGTGGGGTCAGCATATAAAAGATTTAAAGTGATGTTTGTTGCTAATAAAAATTCTTCATCAGAGTGGAGATCTTTGATAATAATTTCACCTCTTTCGGCTGGGATTTCGCTAGAACCAAGTTGGGATCTTTGGGCGACGTTTTCATAGTAGCTATGCTGAATAACTTGAAGTTGAAATAGTCTGATTATGATAACTGCCGTGACGAAAGCACTTCCTACGAATAGGAGGGTGATTTTGTTTACTGAAATTTTTGGACGATATGATTTCATATGGCTATTCTAGCAAATATTTCCCAAATTTCCATATATTGGTATAATCAGCGCCGATTTATCAATAATACACAAAAAGATGTTTAGAAAGACTATTTTGCAGAACGGTTTGCGCGTTGTAACCGAGAAACTTGCGGGGACCAAGGCTGTAACGATGCTTGTTTTAGTGGGGGCGGGAAGTCGTTATGAGCACGAAAAAATACGTGGAATCTCCCATTTTTTGGAGCACATGTTCTTTAAAGGGGCTAATAGATTCAAAAATACTAAGGAAGTTTCGGAAGCGATTGATTCCGTGGGAGGAGTTTTTAATGCTTTTACCGGAAAAGAGTATGCTGGATATTTTGTAAAAGTGGCTAGTGAAAGCGTGGGGGTGGCGGCTGATGTTTTGGCTGATATGCTTATCAATTCAAAGTTTGAACAGGCAGAAATTGAAAAAGAAAGGGGGGTGATTTTGGAAGAGTATAATATGTATCAAGATACTCCGATGTATCAAATTGGTTGGGACTTTGAGAATTTAATTTTTGGAGATCAACCAATGGGATGGGATCAAATTGGAACAAAAGAATTGATAAAAACTGTGAATCATGATGATTTTGTAAAATATCAAAAATCCTTATATGTTCCAGGAAATACAGTGATTGCGATTGCCGGAAATATTGAACATAAAGAGGCTGTGGATTTGGTGGAAAAGTATTTTGTGATGGAAGATGCCAAAAAGGAGTTGGAATTTTTGCCTATGGAAGCAAAAGAGGGTGGAAAAATTTCTTTGAAAGAAAAGAAAACAGAGCAGGCGCATATTGCGATAGGGGTTCCGGGGTATGCGGAGACGCACAAAGATCATTGGGGATTAAAACTTTTGTCGGTGATTTTAGGAGGGAATATGAGTAGCAGAATGTTTTTGGGAGTGAGAGAGGCAAAAGGATTGGCTTATTATATTCATACTTCTACGGATAGTTATATTGATGGAGGAGTTTTGGTAACTAATGCGGGAGTGGATTTGACTAGAATTGATGAGGCGGTTAAAGGAATTGTGGCTGAATACAAAACTGTTGTGAATGAAGATGTTCCTGAAAAAGAGCTTAAAAAGGCAAAATCTTATCTTAAGGGAAAAATGGTTTTGAGCTTGGAAGACAGTGAAGAATTTGCTCATCTGCTTGCTAAATATGAACTTCTACATGGAGAAATAAAATCTCCTGATGACCTTATGAAATTGATTGATAAGGTGACGGTTGAGGATATCAGAAGAATAGCCCAGGATGTTTTAGTCGAGGACAAATTGAAAATTGCGGTGATTGGTCCATATACTGATGAAAAACATTTTGGGGATATGTTGAAGTACTAGGTAAAGGACTTGGCCAAGATATTTTCTTAAAAACTGTTGCAAAGTTCGCTCGGGTTAGCGTGTACGCCCTCGCGAATTTCTTGCATGCATGATGCGCGAAATTACAACGAAGTTTTCTTTAAAATACTTACCCAAGTCCTTGGTCTTGAAAAAAAGCTAATTTTTTGGTATAATTCAGAGATAAAAATATAAACAAAAGTAGATATGGGTGAGACAAAACTTGAAGAAGCAAATCTAAATCCTTCAATAGATGATGTTGCTGATATTACGGCTGCTGTTGGACAGAAGGCTGGTCTAGAATCTGCAACCATAGCTAAAGCTCTTATTGAAACTCCTGATCCTTCTGTCGGTTTAAGTTTATCTGAAAGAGCGGTAGAACTTTCAGTTGTGCTGAGTTCTGAGAAGCAAGGGGTTCCTATTGATGGGAAAATTGTTAGTAGAGATAAAATTCTTGGATTATATGACACTATTTATCCTCAAGTTGAAAAATTTGTAGGACCTTGGGGGGGGGAGTTGTTACAACAACAATCTATGGACGTAAAGACTACTGCGGCAGTTGTTACATCTGTCTATGCTTATTATTTATTGAGGATTGTTCAGGATGACTATGATAAATTATCTCCTGCTCAAAAATCAAAAGTAGCTTCTTATTCGATGAAAGTTGATTCTTCCGGAACTGTGTCGGTTAATTTTGTTGATGCAGGAAATGCATTGATTACGCCTACGCCTGCACCTGCACCTGCACCTGCACCTGCACCTCAAGAAGCAATTGGGGTGGAAGTTTCATATGTGGTTGAGGGTAATAAAGTGAAAGTTACTCCAAAAGGGGCGGCAGAGGTTGTTTATGAAGTTGAGCCTACAGAGGCAAAATTGGAAAAAACTAACGAGGGAGTATTGATAACAATAGGGGAAGAGGTTGGACTTTTGGTTTTTGTTAACGATAAATTTGAAACAAAAGAAAGTGCTCCTGACAAAAAGAAATTGTGGGAATCCTATGAGTTTAAGCAAGTAGAGGAAGGAACGGCACATAAAATAAAAATAACAAAAAAAGAAGCAAAACCTGCAGAAGCGCCAATTGGTTCTACTGAAGCGGGTGGAATAACGCCAAAGAAGGAAAGAAATTTTAGTGAGATGAGTGGATTTCTTGAGGCTATCCCTGGGTTAAATGCAGCGGTTACAGGATCTGTTCCTAAAGATTTTGATTTCGTTAAAAGTGGAACGGCTGGTTTGGAGAATAAAATTAAGCCTATTTTATTAATTCCTGATAATCAAAAAATTGTAGAACAATGGAAGGGCTCAGTAGGGGATATTTTTGAGAATGTTGATAAAGCGCCTAATTTTATTGCGTTTGTTGCGAAAGTTGCTGCTATTTATTATATGCAAGCCTTGAAGGCTGAGTTTGATAAGGTTTATGAGCCAGCTAAAATGGCTTTAATACCTGATTGGGCTACTAAGGCGGAATATAAAATTGATTATGATTTAAAAATTGTTGGTGGGCGTTTTAGTGTGGAAAATATAACGTTTACGCCTTCTACTGAGTTTACTGCTGCTTATGAACAAGTAAAGAAAACAGAGGAAACAAGCGCTTTGGATGTTAATCAGAAGTCGGCATTAGAAGCCTTAAAAAAAGATTCATTGATAGGAATTTTGGTGGGGATGTCCGGTGAAGGGGAAGAAATTTTAGGGAAAGTGATTAGAAAAGAGCCGGCTGGATTTTTTGGTTTTTTGATTGCGATAGTGGCGAGTATTAGAATGATCCCGGGATTTGAAGAGACATGGCTTGCTGTAAAAAGCTATGTTCCTAAAGATCTTCAGCCGTTGATGGAGGATATTGAAAAAAAGGTAAAGGGTAGTGACAAAGAGTTATCGGAGCGTCTTGGGTTTAAGAATGATGCAATCCTTCAGCTTCTTGCTGATGGAAAATCTTATACTGCTAAAGATGGACAATTTAGTAAGGGATTGAGATTTACTGAAGATTTTGATTCAACCCAAGGGAGTATTTCTTATTTGGAAGTGACGATAGATAAAGATGGGGAAGAGGTTAATTTTGGAGCAGATGTTATGAGTGGAATTGTTAAAGTTGGACAAACTGCCGATTATAAAGTTTCTGATAAAAAAATAAGTGAACCAGGTACATATAAAATTACTTGTAGTATTCCAAAAGGAACGGTTTTCTCTAAGGGAGTTGACTTGAAGCTTGTGAACAGTGCTACTACTCCAGCAGCACCAGTGGTTGCAGCGGCGAATCCATCTGAGGGAGGTGCGCCAACGCCAGGCCCAACTCCAGGCCCAACTCCAGGCCCAATTCCAGGCCCAATTCCAGGCCCAATTCCAGGCCCAATTCCAGGCCCAATTCCAGGCCCAATTCCAGGCCC
>JBAYNL010000035.1:0-10417 GCA_041678805.1 Candidatus Altimarinota bacterium
AATAGGAGAAGACCAATTATTCTATTTAACCTCCAGAGGAATCAGCGAACAAGAGGCATCATCAATGATCGTAAATGGATTTGCAGAACCAGTTACCAAACACTTACCAATGGAATACGCCGTAGAATTAAATCGATTACTCGAATTGGAGATAACTGGATCAGTCGGCTAAAACTTCAATCAACACCATTATTAAAATGACGAAAAAAATCACGATAAAACAAGATCAACAAAAAACTATATTTGTAGAAACTCTTGAAAATACAGAAATTGTTTTAGAAAAAAATTCGCATTTAATTTTTGTATCAATATTAAAAAAAGGCTGGGATAACCCAAGAAAACTCAACTTCACTTTCAAGGGACAAAATTCATCTCTAGATTTTATATCAATCATCATCGCAAAAGATTCCAACTCTTTTGAATTTGAAACAACTTCAAATCACTTAGAGCCTCACACAAAATCTTTTTATCAAATCAGATCTGTCTTATATGATAAAGCTCAAATAAATTATAAAGGCACTTTAATTATCGCTAAAAAAGCCCAACACACAGACACTCATCTCTCTCATGACAACTTAAGTTTTTCTAAAGAAGCTAAAATTCAAACAATCCCTTCTCTTGAAATAGAAGCCGATAATGTTCACGCAGGACACGCAGCCACTATCGGCAAAATAGACAAAAATCAGCTTTTTTACATGGCAAGTCGGGGAATCGACAAAAAAACTTCTGAAAAAATTCTCACCGAAAGTTTTCTCAAAAAAGATTTCGATAAAATCATCGATCCAAAAATAAAACAATTTGTAATAAACAAACTAGAAGGACTAAAATAATTCACATGCTGAATACCTCTCAAATTAAAAAACAGTTTCCGATTTTTTCTCACAAAATAAACGGAAAAACTCTGACGTACCTAGATAGCGGAGCCAGCAGCCAAAAGCCAAAAATAGTCATAGACACCCTTAAAAATTACTACGAAACTTCTTATGCCAATATTCATAGAGGGATCTATTCTTTGTCAGAAAAATCAACTGAGATGTACGAACATTCTAGAGAAACAATCGCCAAATTTATCAATGCAAAAAATTCTAAAGAAATTATCTTCACTAAAAACACAACTGAGTCCATAAATTTAGTAGCAATAAGTTACGGCAATACCTTTATCAACAAAAATGATGAAATTATTGTAAGCGTTTTAGAGCATCACTCAAACCTTGTTCCATGGCAAGAATTAGCCAAAAGAAAGCAGGCAAAATTAAGAATAATTCCTCTTAAAAAAGATCTTACTTTAGACTTTGATACCTATAAAAAACTCCTCACTAAAAAAACAAAATTAGTCGCTTTAACAGCAATGTCGAATGTCATCGGCACAATAATTCCAATCGAAAAATTCATTAAAGAAGCCAGAAAATATAAAGCAAAAATATTAATCGATGGAGCCCAAAGTGTCCCCCATTCAAAAACTGATGTTCAAAAAATAGACTGCGATTTTTTAGTTTTTTCAGCTCATAAAATGCTTGGCCCCACCGGAGTGGGAGTTCTTTACGGGAAAGAAGAAATCCTTGAGTCTATGCCCCCATTTCTCTACGGAGGAGACATGATTAATCAAGTAAAACAATTCCATTCTACCTACAGTGAATTGCCATGGAAATTTGAAGCAGGTACTCCTAACATTGCAGATGTTATTGCTTTCGAAAAAGCCATCGAATTCATCAATGAAATCGGCATAGAGAAAATCGAACAACACGAAAAAGATCTCTTAAAATACGCCAAAGAAAAATTTTCAAAATATCCTGAAATAAAATTATATACACCAACAAATCCAAACAATGCCGGAGGAATACTGTCATTTACAGTAAATAACATTCACCCTCACGATTTAGCCACAATTTTTAACGAAGATAATGTTTGCATTAGAGTCGGCCAACATTGCGCCGCCCCCCTCATGGATAATTTAAAAATCATCGCTATCAACAGAATGAGTTTTTATTTATACAATGATTTCAAAGATATAGACCAAGCCGAAAAATCACTTCAAAAAGCCCTAAAACTATTTAAATAATTATGGATTTATTTTCCGAAACAATTTTAGATCACTATAAACACCCTAACAATAAAGGATCTTTAAAAAACCCTTCCATTAGTATCAATGAGATAAATCCTCTTTGCGGAGATAAACTTCATATGGATTTAAACATAGACTCAAAAGGCAAAATTAAAGACATTGGAATTTTACCGCAAGGCTGTGCCATTTCCACAGCCAGCGCTTCTTTACTTAGTGAGAAATTAAAAGGGAAATCCCTAAAAGAAATCGAAAAACTAACTGAAAAAGATATTTTTAAAATGCTCGGAATTGAAATAAATCCCGGCAGAATAAAATGCGCCATGCTCCCCTTAATCACAATCAAAAAAGCCCTCCTTCTAAAAAAATCCCGCTCGGTTATCTAAACCCTTAAGCCACTTTTTCCTCCAATGGCTCTGCAAAAGCTTTTTCCAACTCTCTTTCAATCACAACTTCGCTACCAAAACACCGACCCAACTCAGAAGAAGCCGATCCATAAAGAGCATTAACAACCCCTAGTAATACAGATAAGACCCCTGATTCATTAAACATTAATACCTCCTGAACATCTCTAGGCCTATACCTATTACAAAAACACCTTTGAGCAATAAAAGTTATTTCATCTTCACTCAATTGCAAATTATCAACCGTCTCCATCAAACCTCTAATATCAAAAATACTCGCATGATCCTCCTCGAAAAGATACAGAGACCTATTTCCCAAATATGATTTTCTCTGTAAATTTATATCTCTACGAGCACCAAGATTCGCCGGATAAGGCCTATCACAAACTCCTTTTCCCGATTTCAATTTACCCAAAAGACTTCTAGCAACAGTTCTATCAGAAACTGCATCTAAAGCATCAATAGCCATCCTACTTATTCTCTGTCCAACCTTATCTGGAGATAACTCCCCTCTCGATAATCCACCTCCTCCAGATTCAAACGGAGGAGTATTAGCAGAATCTCTAGGGATTTCCGCCCCTCCCCTATCATCCCCTAATTCTTCTGACTCCAATAAAGATCTCCATCCAAATGCCATAAAAAGGCTTGTTAACTTACTTTTAAACTCATTAATATTCAGCGGCAACCACTATTCCACTATCTCTCCCCTTTTTCAAGCTCATTTATCATGTTTCACCCTTAACACCCCTATCAATTTCCTCTAATTGATCTGGTATAAAGCATCTTTTTTTGATATAATTATACGATTAAAACAAATATAAAAACACGTCATGGCAACTCTCAGCAATTCTAGCACAAATAATGCCGGCTCAGATTTTGGAGCAGGAAGCGGAAGTTCCTCAAGCAGCGGATTCGATTGGGGAAATATTAGCGGAGAAATTTTGACTAAATTTTTACTCGTATTAGAAGCCGCTTTAATTCTTTTAGCTGCCTATTTAATAACACTTTGGATTAGAAGAAGATTTGAAAAAATGGAAGCCGCCCACGACCAACAAAGAACAGCTTTAAATTTATTAGAAAAAATTACTAGTGGATTTACAATTGTCATTGGACTTACTTTAGCCTTAAAAACAGTTGGATTAGATATCAGTTTATTGGTCAGCGTAGGACTTCTAGGCCTAAGTTATGGCATGAAAGACGTCATGAAAAATTATGTTGCAGGTATTTTAATATTCTTCAAAGCTCCTTTTAAAATCGGCGACATCGTCAGAATTAAACAATTCACCGGAACAGTAGAAAAAATGGATCTTCAATCAATCAGCCTAAGAACTTTTGATGCAAAAGATGTCACTATTTACAATGCAGACATCATGGCTCAATCCGTCACAAATTTTTCTCACTATCCAATGCGCAGATTGGAAATTGTTGTTCGCCTGGGATATGGCAGCAATATGAATCGTGCCCTTCATATTTTCAACAAACTTTTAATAAGTGAATCACGAATTTTGACAAATCCAAAATCTTCAATAATGATCAAAAAATTTGCTGATACCGGAATCGACGTTTTAGTTCGCTTCTGGGTACAAATGCCAGCAAACATTAATGCGATCCGCTCATCCTTCTGTTTACAAATACAACAAGCCTTCGACGAAGCCTTTATTTTCATTCCTACCTCCAGAGCTATTGAAAATGAAAATGATCGCTTTGCCAACGAAAACACCAAAACAAAAATTAAAGAATTCTATGATTCCCCTCTACTTGCAGACCTAAATAATCCTCCTCAGCCTGCAGCAACCACTGAACTCGCTCCTGAAGTAATCGACATCGAAGCCTACGAACCAACCGACGAATTCTAAAAATCCTTTTACAATTAAGTCCTTTTCATCATACAATAGAGAAAACTTAATAAACATTCCTATGCAACACAAGTTTTACGATGTAAAAGCAAAGAAAGCTGTCACAGCGGAAGTTCTTGAAAAGGTAACTTACAAGAACAAAAAAACTGGACGCACCTCTTACGCTTTTAGAGCAAAAACAGCTGACGGAAGGCCATTAACAGCCTTCGTAAAGGAATCTACTTGGACTGAAGCAAAAGTCTAATTCTGAAATTCCTGTTTTTCTGCAAAATAAAATCAACCTCGCACTGTCTCAAGATAGTGCGAAGGTTTTTTGATATAGACATAATATCCTCTTCCCATATTATTACATTTCTTTTAATCATATCTTTTGCTACATTTAAAAATAGTAATTTTTAACTTTTAATTCTATGAAAAAACTAGCCACCTTTCTCGCTAGTATCTTCCTGGCGGGAATCTTCACCGCAAATGCAGCAATCCTCCCCACAAGCTTTACCCCAGATCCCTTCACCGACGTTGATGATTCCACTTCATATTCAAACTCTATTGAATGGATGAAAAACAACAAGATCGTCTCAGGATACGACGACGGATCTTTCGGAGTAGATAAATGCGTAAACCGTGTAGAATTTCTAAAAATTATGTACAAAGTTCAAGGCGTTGAGATTCCAAGTGAGCCTTCAACTTCTAGTGTCACTCTTTTCAAAGACACCCCTGCAAACGCTTGGTATATTCCTTATCTAAAAGTGGCAAAAGAACAGGGAATCGTAAAAGGCTATCCAGACAATACTTTCCACCCAGCACAATGTATTGCCAGATCTGAAGCTGCAAAAATCGCTACTCTCTCTTTCAATAACAATACAATGCCTGAAAATCCAACCTCAACCATATACTCAGGATCAAGCTACTACAGCGACATCAAGGCCGGTAGTTGGTATTACCCATATATGGATTATGCCCTCAAAGCAAACACCCTTGGAACAGACCACACCATAGGAACATATGATTACAACACCGGAACTAGTAAGTTCGACCCAAGCGATCCTATGACTAGAAAAGAAGCAGCTGAAATGTTTTATAGATATAAAACAATCAGCGATCGTCAATTAGAGGAATACATGTATGGAGAAAAACCTCTAATCAAAGAATCTGATCTATTCTACAACAATTGCAGCATTGATTTATCTCTTCCGGAAGGACTTGATATTGAAATTGAAAACAATATCTTAAGCGCTCTTCCAAAAGATTCATCAATTGTTGTCGGCGCAGATCACAGTAATGAAGCCCAATTAAAAAATGTAGAAAAAATCCTTAGTACTTTAACAAAACAAGATTTCTGGGAAGAAATTTCTGCAGAGTTAACCGATCTAGATTTAATTATAAACAGCGATTGGAAAGTAGCGGCAGGCCTTACCATGAACGCTGCTAATAATGATGTTTCCGAAGTGGTACTCATTGGAGAATTTGAAAATGCCAATGAATTCGAGGAAATTTTTGGACAAATGGCCGCAGACGAAATGAACTATTCTACAACTTGTGAAAAGTCCGGAGGAATAACTTACTGGACAAGCATCGATGCTGAATTTTATTTAGCGAAAGTCGGCAAATTTTTCATAGTTACCAATACTGAAGCAGCTCGAAAACAAGCCATTGAAGGATTAACCAGTGGAGTAGGTTTTTCTTTTAGCAACAACCTCGACAATGACAAGCTAGCTTATCTCTACATAAATAAAGACTTGGTAACAACCCTTGCCGCAGAACTAGAAAACGAAATAGACCCTGTCTTAACTCAATTAGTTGGAACCCTAGATAGCATCGGAGATGTTTATGGCTACATAAAATCAGACAGCGAAGGATTCCTTACTTCATTAGAAGCAAAAGTAAAAGACGCGACAGATCCTTTGATTAAAAACTACATCGGAACTTCTCCTTCATTAGTCAGCAAAGTTCCAGGGGAAAACACTTTAATCTACGGAGAAGACATTGATCTTTCGTTAATATTCCAAGCAATGAGCACTTCCGCATATTCAACTTATGATGACACCCTCACTGAAATGGCCACCGAACTAGGTACAACAAATGAGGAATTAGATGACTTCCTTTCCTCTCCTTACGCTTTCTCAATGGCATATAACGAATCTTTCATCCCTTCCATCTCTTTCTATCTACAATTTGAAAGTAGCGACAGTCCAACCGCAGACAAAGTAATCACAGCGCTTGATAAGATTATAGATGAAATTATAGCAGAAGAATCAATGGGCGGTGATGTTCAATTAAGTGATGTTGCTACCAAAAGCACCACAAGCTCAGGCCTAACAAAAGTCACTCTCAACGTAAGTGATTTACCAGCAACTTCAACCGAAGAGACTAAAATGAAAGCGTCTTTGGAAAAATCCGGCGTTGAACTTTATTATGGAATTTTAGATGACACTTTAGTAATTGCTCTTTACCCAAGTTTCGAACAATATTACAACTCAGATCCTCTATCTCAAAACACCACCTACAAACAAGCTGTTGGTAAATTGAACGGAGTTTATGGCGGCAAAATAAGCTACATAAATATCACTAACATCATCGACTACCTAGAAATAATTATGGACCTAAATAGCGATTCTTATCTTATTTCAGAAGATGAAATTGCAACCGTTAAAGAACTCGTTGGAATCTTCAAGTATTTAATCAGCTCAACCGAAGTTACAAGAAGTTCCATCATGATGAGTTCATACTTGAGAATGGGAAACTAGTAGTGAGAATAAAATACGCGCTTACCAAAATGGCCCTCCCTAAAAAGAGGGTCATTTATTTATAGACCTTTGCGAGAATTTGTCCGAGCTTTCTGGCAGGCCCAGAAGGATTTGAACCCTCACTAACGGTTTTGGAGACCGGTGTGCTACCATTGACACTATGGGCCTTTAAGCGCACTCAAGTATAACAAATAAATCTCAAAAACCAACTAATTATTATTTTACCCCTTACTCTAGCTGATACATGTCATCTCTCCCCGCTGTCGCGTCCTGATACATTTTCACCACGGCATCATCTGCCGCTTTTTTCTCGGCTTCAAGAGCCTCTCTTTTCTTTAGCAATTCTGGACTTAATGTGACCTCTTTTATCTTCAAAGAAACGCTACTTCTTGCTCCATCCGAATCTTTAACATCAGAAACAAAGACATAATCAAATGCTGAAACAATTTTTGTATAAAGCTCATAATCCAACATCTCATCTTGATCATATTCCTCTGAAATCATTCCCATTTTTTTAGCCAATTGAAAATATCGATCAACCAACTCCAAAACAGGACTCGTTCTGAAAAACACAACAGATCTACCATAAACCTCCCCGGCACTTGCTCTCATTTCTTTGTAATAATCCGCACTAGAAACAACCTCTTTCCCATAATCATTAATAAAGTCTGGATAAAGGGCGAAAACAAACACTCCATCATTCAAGACTCCGTAATAAAATTCTACTTTCACCGTCAAAATATCCACACCAAGCTGATCACTAAGCTCCTTAACCTTAGGCGCTGGAAGAGCCGTCCAATCAATATAAACTTTCTGTAAAGTCGCTCCATCTACAATTTTCACCTCTTTTTTCACAATTCCATCAAGATTATTCTTCTTTAATTCAGTATTTAAACCAACAATCACTTCATCCATATACATAGAAGACCCCGCCACTAATTTTTTGACATTCTCAACTGAATCTTTATCAACCTGCAAATACAAAACAACTGCTGGAATATATCCTCCAACATCAGAAACAACAAAGGCATAAGGATTATCAAGAATTTTCTTAAGATCATCTACCGTCAAACCAGAGATCAATCCTGCCTGCTCCAAAACCGCTCCATACAAATCGTCAGATGTTAAAATAGACTTTTCGGCAACAACTGGCTCCTCTACCACCACACTCGTCACTGGTTTAACTGAAACTGGAGCACTTTTATATCCTTTTTCCCTGGAAACAGTTTTTATAGAAACATCCTCAGAATCAACTCCTTCAAGAGTTAACCCATCTTCAACTATTCCCTCATTCAACGAAATATCCAAAGAACTAGCCTTAACCAGATTAGAAACCGCCCCAGAAACTCCTTCAAGATAAAAGCCTAATGAAGGCATTTCTTCATACAAAAACACTCCTTTTGCAGGAACCTTATCAACCAAACTCACCTTATAATCCGGATAATATTTATCAATTATGGCCTTATCTCCACTAAAAAAAATCTTAGACACAAACTTTGGACCACTATTTTCTACCGAGAAAACAGCCCAAACCCCTTTCATCACATCCAAAACATCCATAGATGCAATTCCTTCCGATTCAAGCCCCAACGAATTCTTATAAACACCACCTACTAATTTCATATCCAAATACAAATATCCCAGATTTTTCTCCCCCAAAAGTTTTAAATTTTTCTGATAATCTGCACTTTTATCAAATCCGGTTCCCTCATCAATTCTCTTCAAGATCTCATCTTTTTGCGCGACCGAAGAAGCCATAAAATAAACATCATCCCTTCTCACAATCATTATTGTTCCATTTCCCTGTTTCATTCTCCAAATAGGATATTTTGAATCATTAATTTCTGTTTTTTGTATTTCATCCTTAATAATTTCATTCAACAAAGTCTGAACCTTGTCAGGCTCTGCAAATTTCCCAGCGACATAAACCTCTAATCCATCACTTCCCAAATTAAAATTAGAACTAGTCATTAATTTTTCCATCTTTGCCGGATCACTTGGAAATTTCATGCCCAAAACGATCTTCCAACCACTTTCAACCAACTCTTTATTTGCAGTATAAGTAAACGCCGCTGGCGCTACATCAAGTTCCTTCACTATTTGCTCCCAAAGTCCCAGAGAAGGCACTCTGCCAATGATTTCTTTAAATAACGCTACTTGCTCCAAATTTGAATGATCAAAAGCAATAGCCACAGATAAATCCTGCGGCATCGTTCCCTCTGGCGTCACCGCAACCGGCACCCCACCTAAATCACACCCCGAAAAAATCATCACCATCAAAACTCCAAGCCCAAAAAACAAAGAAAGTTTAAACTTTTTCATATAAAAATATTAAATACTTACAACAAAAAAACTGTATCAAACAATACAGTTTTTCACAAAGAATTATTTTCCGCTCCCCTTCTTGGTATCTTTTCTCTTGTGCTCGACATGCTTTCTGCAACCAGGGCAGAATTTGTTCAACTCTTTCACGATTTCTTCGTTTCTTCTTTTATCGTAATATGTAACGTAGTTTGCTCTATTGCATTCCTTGCAATACCATGTGCAATACTGACTTTTTCCTTTTGCCATATATTTGAATTGGTTTAATACGCCTTTCAAAGCAAAGGCATTTTATACAATCAAGGCTTATTGTCAATCAAAACGAATAAAAGCTTGCAAAAAAAAATACTCATCAGTAGAATATCGGCAAAAGAAATAGATAAAGGTTGGGAGAAATCCTCAAAATACACATAAAAAATTGCGAGGGGCTCTCCACCTTGCCCGGATTTTGGAGAAACAGGCTTTTTGACGAATTTTTGGCATTTTGACAAAACGCCACTCAATCGTTATCATCAACGCCGTGCCGTGGTAGCTCAGTTGGTAGAGCACGTCCTTGGTAAGGACGAGGTCGGCGGTTCAATCCCGCTCCACGGCTCCAGAGAAATTCTCATCAGCCTCTACTATCTACTATGAAATCATTAATTACAGCTATCCTGGCAGGAGTATTAGGTGCTCTCATCAGCGCCCTTGGACTTTTAAGTAACTTCAATTTCTATATGATTCAAGTGGATTTAGGCTACGACAACAACCTCTCAAGCTATTTATTGGGCCAAGACGGATTAATTTTATCAGAAATGTTTGTTGCCTTAATCTATTCAGTTTTAGCTCTACTTTTAATTGTGACAAAAAATAATAAAAATTTTAGGATTTTTACCATCATCATAGGCACATCACGAATTATCCTATCAGCAAGTGTATTAGCCCTCTTCTGGAAACCTGGTTGGTATTGTATTCTTGATCCAGCTGGATCACACAAATACGCCTACGTGTTGTTGCTTTGTGCGTTAATCCAATCCATCACTTTTCTCACAG
>JBAYNL010000036.1:0-10318 GCA_041678805.1 Candidatus Altimarinota bacterium
TTGATTGTTCCCACATAGGTTTTGAGGTGGTACACAAGTTTTTCTCGTCGGATCATCTACTGGAGCAGGGGCAACAAGTTGAGAAATAAACCCTACATTACAAGTACATGTTACATTGTTACAATTTAAAGAAGAATCACATTGTTCTGCTCCGTTTGTTTTGGCATCACCACAATCTCCTCCGTAAAACAAAGTCATATCTGATTTACAATTGCTGTCACAGGTATAGCCTGCTCCTTCTGATGCATATGGAGGCATTACAAAAAGGGTGAATATAGTCTCAGTTGATGACTTTACCGTCCCATTGTTTCTAGCTGCTCCAAAATCACATTCTTCAATAGCGTCTTTTACTCCATCATTATCACATAGAGCTGCTCCTTGTGGAACTACCCATTTAGAATCAGTACAAATTTTCCCTTCGATGACTTCTCCCGTTGTCCCAATACATTTTTTCCAATAGGTATTGGTATTACAAATATAACTAGCATTTAAAACAGTGGCTCCTTTATTATCGGCGGCACAAATTTCCCAACTTTTAGCTTCGCAAATAATACGACAATTAGAGGCATTGGCAGGATCACAGGAGAGTGTTTTCCCATTAATACATGAAAAATCCGGTAAGGCAGGAGGATCTTCTGCAAAAACACTTGCTACCGTAAAGGCTCCGGCAATAATTGCGGCAATCAAGATCCCAAAGTGGATTACGTGTCTTGTTCTTCCTATTTTTGACATATGTTTTATTTTGATTTTATCTGGTTATTATACCTATTTTTTAGGCTTTATACAAGCCTTTAGGGGCTGTATTCCTAGAAAACTTTACTTTATATTTAGTTATTATAAGATGTTTTTAGTTTTTTAACCTTATTCCAATGTTTCAATCGAAAAAGTCTCTGGTAATCGTTGCTGTGGCTCTTTTAATAGCCGCAATCACAGGATGGAGTGCTTATTATCTAAAACAATCTCAATCGCCAAAGTCGAGTATTCCCCCGGTTCTTAAGTTAACCAAAAATGGAGGGGAAAAATTCCAAGGGATAGTGTCTCAAGAAAAAAGTCCTTTGATATTTAGGACCGCCACTCCTAATGATGGCCAGTATGTATTTTCTCCAGAAGCTAAATCTAAGTTGAAAAAGGGAGAAATTGGAATAACCGCTGGAGCAGCTTATTATTATTCTTCTAAAGATGTGACTACAAAAGAGCTTATGGGCTCTTTGTTGAGCATGGGAGAGTCTAACTTTGGAAACCAATTTTTAATTGCTTACTTTGACCCAAGTCAAAATAAATATCTCATTAGCCCTTCTGCTAGTGACGAACTTGAGACAGCAATTTTTGATAATGCTGGTGTAGGAAGTTTGATGGATAATTTTACAGTTAAGAAATTCCGTCCATTTGTAATTTACTCAATGTTACCTTCGGATGCACCTGATACGATATTATCTGCAAGTGTTTCCGTGGATCAAGTTGATCCAAAAATAATAACAGTAAAAGATCTTTTGGGATTTTCAAGAGCTCCTGTTCCAGGCTGGTACATTATCCCTATTAGCAAAAAAGCTCTCTCTATCAGTGCTTTTTTGAATCCTATTAGAGATTATGTTGTGGGATATTATCCTCAAAAAGATAGCGTATCTTTTGGTTCAGTATGTTACATAGGTCAGCAATGTAACGGGTTGAGCGATAATTTAAATTTTATTTGGTTGGAGATTGGGGTTCCTGTCGAGAGGGCAGTTGATAATGTGGGGATGGATGTAATTGACGATGAGGGTGATATTGGTGTTGACGATGGAGGTGATGACGAGGGTTCAGGGGATGTCGCTTCCGCTAGAGTTTGCGGGAATGATTGTTTCTCCGCGGGAAATGATGGCAATTTTAACTTAATTTGTGAGGGGCTTGCTTGTAAGGAAAATCAATTTGAAATGACTATAGCTGATTTAATGGCATTTGCGTGTATTAGGAATCCCCGACTTTGTAGCGATTATAGAATTCCTGCAAGAGAAGATCTTCCGACTTTTGAGGAATTTTATAGTAAAAAAATTAATGGACCAGGATGGGTTGATCCTTCTCCTGTCGAAGATCGAATCCGTGAAACAATGGCTGATACGATGAAAGCTGGAGATTTTATGGGTTTTGCTACAGATCCTATTAAGGATAAATTTGATTCTAAAACAGAAGAGAAATTGGGCAAATACTTTGAGACTCAGGTGGGCGAGGGTAATTTTGCTAAATTGACGGAGGCAGTTATGAGTAAAGAGTTTGCTAATAAAGCGGCACAATCTAAAGCCCTAGGTGGTGTTTATGATACCATCGCAGCGTTTGAAAAAACTAATGGAGTGGAAGTATCACAAGAAGATGCGGCTGCTTTAATAGGAACAATTTTACAAGATGTGATGAGTGATTTAGGGGCAGGTTCTATGGACACTTCTATAGGTCAGGTTTTGTCCGAAAATTCTACTTTGAAAGGAGCATTTAGTGGAGCCTTGAAGACTACTTTTACGTCAAACAGCACTTTGCTACAAGGAGCTGGGTTGGAATTTAATGCTGTCAATAATTCTTTCATGGATCTTGGAGAGAGTGTGAAAGTAAATTTTTAGAGTTTTATACGGATTAACACTGAGATTATTTAAGAAGAGCCCGCCTTTAGGCGGGCTCTCTTTTTTGTGGTTCTTTTATTCTTACTTCCCTACTGTGTCACCGTAATCGTTAATTCTGCTTTGCTAGTATTGTTATCAGAATCTGATAATTCTAATGTAACATTATAAGTTCCCGGATCTTTAAAAACATGCATTGGTTTTACTTCTGTAGAACTATTGCCGTCCCCGAAATCCCAGAAATAACTGGAAACCGTTCCGGCAGAACAACTTGGATCAAATGAAGTTTGTAATGGAGCTTTTCCTTCTTCAAATACTGACAAGAAACAAGCTGCCAAAGTAGTCTCTCTTACGGTGATCATAATTGTTCCAACAGCTTTTGAATTATCTGAACCAATAACGGTTACTTTTGCGGTGTATGTTCCGATCGAGCTATATTTATGAGTTATTTTTGCAGAACCTAATTTGGGAGATGTTCCATCGCCGAAATCCCATTGATAACTAGTGATTTGTCCTTTTGGGAAAATTGATCCGCTGGCATCAAATTCTACTGTCAGAGGAGAGTCCCCTTCAATTGGATCAGCTTTCAATATGGCTGTTAATCCTTGAGCTTCTGCTTTTACCACAGTTGTTGCGATACCTTTATTTCCGTCAGCATCAACCACTGTCAAAGTGGCAGTATAAGTACCTTCTTCATTGTAAGTATGAGCAACTTTTTGGCCAAAGCCATCAGCTGTTCCATCACTATTAAAATCCCAATTATAATCAACAATATTATTATCGCTATCGGTTGTTGCAGAAGCATCAAAGGCTACTGCAAAAGGAATTTTGCCCTGTAAAGTAGTGGCATTAGCGGCCAATGCTGGATCTGTTTTGATAACAGGTTTTGGAGTTCCTTGTGGCGTTCCAATCACGACTGTTAATTTCACACTTCCTTCATCTTTTGTTTCGTCAGTAACTGTCAAAACTACTTCAAAAGATCCTTCTTTGGCAAAAGTATGAGCAACTGTAGAAGTTGTCTCAGGTTTGCTTCCATCTCCAAAATCCCAAGTATATTTCTCTATTTTTCCATTTGGGGATTTAGATTTATCAGCTTTGAATACATATTGAACTCCCGTGAGATAAGCTTCCGGTTGTTCCACAACTGTAATCACTGCCTCAGGATTTTTTACAGACTGAGCATCAATTTCTTTTTCAGTAATAACATAATTTTCTGCTGACAAAGATGATGTCACTCTCAAAGCAACTTTATATTTACCAACTTTTTCAAATTTGTGGGTAACCTTTACACCTTCCGCATCGGAAAAATCTCCATCCTCATTAAAATCCCATTCATATCTTGAAATTTGGCCATCAGGATCAACCGAAGCACTTGCGTCAAATTTTACTTCCAGAGGAATTTCTCCTGATTGAGGAGTTGCTTCAAAGGAAGCTTTTAGAGCTTCGTCTCCAATCGTTACTATTCTGGTATAAAGATCTTGAGTTTCTTCTCCTGTCTTTTTATCAACTTTTGTAACCGTTAATTGGACGTTAAATCTGCCATTTTTTCCTTTGTCCTTATACTCATGCATTACGATCTGATTTGTGCCAGTTGTGTCATCTCCAAAATTCCATTCGTAAGAAACAATTGTAAATAACTTTGAATTTACCGGCACGCCCGAAGCATCGAATCTAATTGAAATCGGAGCAGTTAAATTGATAGTAATAGGAGGTTCTGTGACGATCGGATCTTTCACGTCAGATGCCTGCCTAATTCTTTTTGAGTCCAAATATAAGTAAACAAAAATCCAAAGGATTAGAATTAATAATAAAATTGAACTCGCAACAATTGTCATTTTCATTCCTGCTTTGCGAGTAATTTTGTCATCTTTCTTCGCCATGCTGGCCTTGAATAAACCAATCATTGCGAACGTAAAGGCAATCAGGGCACAAATTACAAAGATGATGTGAATAAATGTAATCATGCCGTTTACGAAACTGGCATCATTTACTCCAAGCAGTCTTGCAACTGGATTAGTATCTTTGTCTGTCTGTGCAATGAATACGAATGATAATGCTAGAAAAATTAAAACTAATGCTCCAAATATTCCTAAAAATCCCAATAATGCTTTGCTGCTACTAATTGGATTCACTACTACTCCCCTAGCCGCTTGAGCATTGGCTGGAGCCGCTTGAGTATTGGCAACAGGCTGGGCAGCGGGAGGAATAATTTTTGGTTGTTCAGAAACTGCTGAGGTTGGGGGTACGGCAGGAGCAGTAGGGGCTGGTCGTGGAACAACGTCATTCATAGACGCGACTGCTGGTTGTGCAACAGGTGTCGGCGCAGCAACAGGATCTACTTTAGTTTGAACTGAAGTATCAGGCGCAACTTTTTCAGTTTGTTTTGCGTAATTGTTTATTTTTGGTTGTTCTGTGTTTGTTTGAGAGTCATCATCCATTCCAAAGTCGATATCTTTTGTATCCTTTGGTGGATTGTTTTGATTTCCCATATTTTACTATTTATTTAAATTTTATTGTTTGTGTCATCACTTCTTTTTTCCCATTAATATCCATAACCGTTAATCTCATGACATGTGTATCGCCAATGCTTCTATCAAAACTTGTTTGATAAATTCCTTTTAAATTCGTTTTATAATCTTCGTCATTATCTCTAATTCCATCTCCATTGGAATCATAATTAATGTTCTTATCAACTACATAATACGCTATTGGACCAGTAGATCCAGTAAAATTAAACGTAGCCATTTGTTTTTGGTCTGTCAGATAAATGATGCCATCCTTGTCCGGAATTGGATTTGTAATAGTTTTCCCATTAGCTTCATTAATCGTAACAAGAAGTGAGGGAATCATCTTTTCAACGACTATTTCTGGCTCCTTATCGATAGGGGTCGTAATTACCCCGGTCGTTGTGACTGTTTCGTTTTTATTATCGTCAGGCTCAATTCCAGTATTCAAACCGAGATGCCCTGATCCAGTAGAGGCAGTGTTTGTTGCAGGGGTACTTCCTGTTCCATTCGCACTATCCGCTTCGACCGAACTTGTTCCCCCAGCTATATCAATAGTGACATCTTTAAATAATTCCGAAATATTTCCTTGGTCGTCTTTTACAGTCAATTTAATTTTGTATAGACCGCCTGCTTCATAAACATAAGTAGGATCTTTATCAGGTGAATCCTCATCATTAGTTTTATCACCATCCTTGTCGAGATCTGCTTTTGTCGCATTAGTGGTCGTATCAAAATCCCAAATACGAGAAACAATTTCTGCGCCACTTGCAACATCGGCGACGGAAAGATCATGACAAGTGACTGTGGCATTGTTTAGTTCACATTTGAGTGTCACTTTTGGAGGATTTGCTAATGGAATTTTTAGGTCATTGGTAACATCATCTTTATTCCCTTGATCATCGACGACAGTTAATTTCGTCTTATAAGTACCATTTACAGAGAAAAGGTGTTCTGGATTGGCAACATTGGCATCTATATCATTCGTCTTATTCCCATCTCCATCACTATCGGTATTTGAGTCAAAATCCCAAGTATATTTTATCAATTTGGCATCAGCTGACTCATCTGGCTTAGAGGTATCTGTGAATTTGATAGTTTGACCATTGGTGCCGGGAAGAACTGTGCTTTTAAATGCAGCTACAGGAGCTTTTCCTAAAGCATCAACGTAAACTTTGATTACTTCAGAAACAGATTCTCCGCCTTTTGAATCAATTACTTTTAATTTAACATCATATCCTTCCATGTTTTTTGCCGCATAGGTGTGTTTCACTTCGCTTGTTGTTACTCTCTCATTATCAGAGAATCCATTACCTTCAAAGTCCCATATATATCCAATTATTTTATCGCCATCTGGATCGCTTGACTTGCTAATGAAAGTGAATTCGTCGGTTGTAAGACCCTTTGTCGAATTGGCCCCAAATGCCGCCATTGGAAGCGTATTTTTTTCATTTTGAACTTTTACTATAGGATAGTTATTTGAACTTTCTCTTTCTCCTAAAGCTTTTAGTTTTTCACAAGTTGGATATCTTTTATATGAAGCGATCATCGTTTCCCTACAAGTTTCTACATTACAGTAGACCAATCCATCATTGTCAGTAATTTCCAATCCGATTCCATACTCTACTTCAGCTTCGGAATCACCGTATGAACCAATTAACAATTGGGCCGTTGGTTTAGTCGTCACATTACTTCCATGTTCTTCTTCCGGATTTTTAAGATCAAAATACCACCATCTATATTTTACAATTTTACCATTATCAGGGTCGGTAACTCCGTATACATTTATGTTAACAATGGCCGGAGTAATTAATTTATTTCCTTGAATATTAGCTTCAATATAAGTGTATTTGGGAGGAGCTGGACAAACGTTTACTTGAACAGTGTCTTGATTTGTTTTAGTAGCATCATCTTCGTCATAAACAGTAAGTTTTGCTTCGTAAAAGCCTTTATCTGTTGGACTTAAATCGGAATATGAATGTTGAGCTTCTTTTAACGAACTATTCTTCTGATCACCGAAATCCCAACTGTATTTTAGTTTTTTACCGGTACCATCTGTATTAACAGAATCATCTCCGGAAAAAATTAATTTATCCGTGCGAATAACTTCAATGGGTTTCGTATTATCAATAACCTCTGTATCATTTACAAGAAGCTTGGCAGAAGCTACTGGCATATCTCCTCCACCAATAATGATTTTTCTCTTAATTGAATTATCCTCATCTTCTTCGTCAAACACCGTTACTTCAACTATATATTTGCCGGCTTGTTTATATTGATGCTTGATTCCTTCAACTGGGATTGTACCTCCGGAAGCAGTTTCTCCGTCTCCGAAATTAATTTCATAACCAACTCCATTCTCACTCTTGAGATAAAATCCAAAATCTTCATTAATTTTTCCAGCGGTTTTTTGCTTTACTGTATCCCAAGCCACATCCAAAGTATCTGTAATCTCAATTTCTTTTTCAATTTCTGAAAGCTCTTCTGTAGCTGGCATGTTTTTTACATGAGTTGCCAATTTAACTTTATACAATCCTTTTGTATTGAATTTGATAATAGGGTTTTGAACTCCTTTGATTTCAGTGCCGTTGACAACTTGTCCATTTAAGACTGCCCAATTCTTAACACCGCTTTTACCCACAATGTCTTTTTGGGGTTGATCTACATACCAAGTATATTCCAACTCGTCAGGCTTGTTATCCGGATCAGTACTTTCATTAGTAAAATAAACCGTGCCAGGTAATGTTGGTTCGGGAATTTCATAATCGAAAGCCGATACTGGAGGCTTAGATACTACTTTGAGCATCAGTCCAGGCTCAGTGGTATCTTTATCGGTAGAATCACTTGTCGATCCTTGAATCGTAAGTCTAATTTCGTACCAGCCAGCCTCTTCAAAGGAATATGTGTATGTTTTTTTGGCCGATCCCGATTTATCATCATCTAATTTATTAACAAGCTCTCCCAGGGTCTTGTCTTCGTTTAGTTTGTAAACATCCCAGGCATAGTTAGTGATTTTATTGCCTTTAGAGGCAACTGAAGAGCTTCCATCAAAAACTATTGGAGTTTTTATGTTTGCAGTAACATTACCCTCTTCATCTATTTTTGTGTGGCTTGCAGTTAACGAAGCTACATTGGCATCAACGTTTTTTACTACTAAATTGAATATTTTTTTATCAATAACTCCGGCTTTGTTCATCACTTCCAGCTTTACCTGATATGAACCTAAGTCATATGATCCAAATTGTTCTTTACCGACTTTGAATAAACTTGATGACCAGTCTGTCATTTCGCCGTTTCCAAAAGTCCATTTAAAACTTTCCGCCTCCGTTCCCGAAGCATCAAACTCTAATTTCTCTACTTCGGATGAGATGACGACGAATTTATTAGCATTGATATTACCGACATAATCTTCAGACGGTGGAGTAGTTGGGGGTTCAGCATAATGCATAATCCATTTCCCCTCTGGAGAGGATGGAGTGATTCCTTTTAACTCAATCTCGGTAGTAGGAGGACTTGCTACTATTTTCAAAAGGCTAATGCCGGGACCATACTTTGTTTTGTCATTTGAGTTAACAACAACCATCGCTAAATACGTACCAGGAGCAGTAAAAGTACATCTACGACTGGTAGCCGCGATGCCGCTTAACTTAGGATCGATGATTGGATCACAAGCAACTCCATCTCCGTTAGGTAAGATTAAAGTTGTGTCGCCCGGAACTTGTTTGCCATTCGAAAGTGGTTTGCCATCTACAGTTAAATAACCAGAAGCATCTATTGAAGGCACTCCACTCAATACACCATTTACAGCCTGTGTACCTGCTGGATCCCAGATGACATTCCTAAAATCGATACTTCCTCCCGCAGGATCTACGCTATCTCCCACGTCTAAAATAACAGTCAATGGAGCATTGCCAAAAACTGTATCGGCATGTAAACGTGCTTTTACGAATTCGAGATTTAGAAGAGCTGTGTAGTATTTACTATGAGCTTCTAATCCTGGAATTAATGATTCAGTTGCGACGGCATCGATATCTGAAGAGGCTAATGTCCATGCTTTAACTGCAGTTAATAAATTCCCATATTTCTCACTATATTTAACTCCCACTTGGCTATCTGTTCCCAGCATTATTTTGAAATAATTTGCCGCATCTGAAGTGTCTCCACCAACAGCTGTAATAGTCTTGATCATGTCATTTATTTCGATCAATCTATCTAAATACGTCTCCAGCTGGCTTGCATAATTTTTCCCTAATAGAGGGACTACTTCTTTAAAATCTAGACCTTTTGATTTGTAATCGTCCCACTCATTTAAGAGAGCGATACCTCCATCCAAATATGTGTATCCCTTTGCTGTCGCAACATTATCTCCTGTGGCCCCTTCATAAGTACCATTCCAAAAAGCATCCCATCCCGAACTATCGTCCAAATTCCAGAAATGAATTGCTCCGCCTTCCCATTTCAAATAACTTTCTTCGTTGTTGTAAGTTTCATCCTTAATGTTATTAATTTTGTCTATTTCTTTTTCGATATCTCTAATTTTTTCATTTATGGCAGATTCCATTTCTGTTAGATTTCCGACTTTAGCCCTAACATCCATTAATTTACCTTTCGTATTCTGTAAAAAAGAAGTAATTGTTGCCTTGGTAGGTAAAGACGATCTATCTAATGATATTTTTTCTGAATCAGCTTTAATGTTTTTAAATACCTCCGTCATATCAGCCAAAGACACATATCCCGAATAGATATCAAGCGCAATTCCTTTTACTTCTTCTGCGATAGCGTTAAACCCTTTGCCGTAATTTTCCCCAAATTGGCCTTTCGTTCCCGTACCTCCTTCTCCTACTAAAGCAGCCTTGATAACAGTATTTACAAATGCGAATGAGCCTAGCACAATCAAAAGTCCGACTGCGGCATAAGTGATCGTTTTTTTTGCATTTCCGGTTTTTTCATCTTGTCCTGCTGAGGTTACATAGGTGACACCTGCATAGATAATCATTAACACAGCAATCAATCCCAAAAATCCTAAGGCAAAATTCACAACTTTTAATACGAATGTTTTTAAATCACTTGAGGCTGTTAAGGCACTATCATAGCCTCCTTCATCTAAAGTGGCTAAGCCTCCTTCGTAATTAGTGAAAGAAAGAGAACCGTCTCCTCCTCCACTAAAAAGACCTCCAACGTCTTCTCCAAAGGCTCCCCAGCTGTACGCTTGGCCCACATTCCCAATACCAA
>JBAYNL010000037.1:0-10239 GCA_041678805.1 Candidatus Altimarinota bacterium
TAATCGTTTGGCAGGCGCTGTATTTGTAGGAGATATTCCTCTTCCGGTTGTGAATAAAAATGGGAATCTCTATGCCAGTATCTTTCCGTACACCGATTTTACAGATAAGGCTTATAACTATGATGAGGTATCTCAAAGCTTTGTGAGAAATGAAGCTGTGACCTTCCCTAAGCCAGAAATCTGGCATGGGGTAATCAAAGCTCCGGAGAACAGTATGAATGGGAAACAAAAGCTTGCTGAGTATTTTGATAAAAATCATCTCTATCATCAAGGAGTAGCTGAGTTTGCGGAATTTGATAAAAAGCTTTTCTTTGGAGACCTGATTCACGAGGAAGAAAAAATTTCTCCAGATATTTATAAATATTATTTGAGATATTTGGAGGGACTCGAGGACTTGGCTTATATGCGCTACAACAAATATTGGGCAAGTGCGATCAATAGCGATCAAATGAGTGATATGCCGGATGCCCCAGAAGGAAGCGCAGGCGGCAAGATGATTGAGGATCTTAAGAATGGCGATTCAATGGCGCAAACTCCTGATATTTACACAAAATATATTATTGATAATGCCCTTACTCCATATATTAAGCTTCAAAAACAATATGTCGCTCAGATAAATGACTGGGCCGACTATACAGGACGTTATAAGTCTACTGACATTGCGAGTGTTCCGGTCTTGATGACAATGAAAGATGAATACGCAAAGACTTATCTCAAATCAGTGAATGATGCTTTGGAAAAAAAGGTTAATGATATTGTAAGAACTATTCAGGAACCAATTCCTTTGCTGGAAAGTGCCAAATTGTCAGGAACTATCGGCCGAGAACCTTTTGAAATTAGTTTGAATGAACAAGGCGGCAAATTACCTCCGGATATGTATGAGTGGGACGTCCTTGGAGCTCAAAGTGAGATCACAAACAACACAACCGATTCCGTATATTACAAGTTTCATTACAAGAATGACGTTAGTAATAAACTTTATATAAATGGGATGGAGGCAAGTATTTTGAATAGTCCAAAACAGTGTATTCCTTATCTTGGCTCTACAAAGAACATGTACTTTGATGATAATTTAAATTTCAATCCAAAAGATCCTACTGACCCTTATTTAAAAGCTAATGGCGAGTATTCAGTAATGACCCAAGCTTTACGTTCTAATAATGTATCTACGGGAAAAGGAATCCGGACTGTTGGCGTAAATACCCGACTGCTTTCTCCAAAAGAAACTTATGTAAAAACTGCTGGAGCTTATGGAGCGACCGTTTCGAATAATCAAATTTTATATGGAACTTATAGCGACGGACAATTTGTTTCCGGAGCTATAGTTGAAGATAATCCTTCATATGGAGTCTCAGCTTTCGAGCCGAATCCAATGATTGCTAATTATGAAAATGTCTTAAAAACAAAAGGCCTCCAAAAAGGAGATGTTATCGTGATGGTCAGTTATACCTATAGAGATTTAGTTGATGGGGTTATGGAAATGGTAAAGATGGATCAATATTTGAATCCTTATGTGACTTTTGATGCAGCCATTGAAAATATTTATCAAAAGGCGAAAACCGCGGCAGAAAAGTTTGGAAACAATAGTCGCGTCGAAACATTTACTATTTATTTCTTCCATGGTGATGAGAATAAAACTCTTTCTACTTCCTTTACAGTTGTCGCCAGATCTGAATTGGCCTCTAAGACGGGATCCGATGGCGCTCTCTTTACTTTGTATAGCTTGCGAAGTGACGAAGAAATCGTCGAGAATGATAATCCCGCAGAGGGAAATGGTTATGGAGATCAAGGATATGACAATTCTGCCGGATGTAATTTTGTTAATACTCTATTTTTTAGTGATCGTTGCTTTTATCCCGTTGCTTCTATGCCAGTACTCGATCCCGCCGGAGCTATCGCTCTTTCAAAATTTGATCCTCCGGATGATGGAGCAAGTAGTTTAAAATTTGCCGAAAATTTTGCTCAAGTTACGGGAGAAGTTGGAGATTACGCTGGTCATACTTGGTTATTACAATATCCATCTGACAAGACCTTTGAGCAGATAGATGATGTTTATCTGAATTCTTGTTATGATGGCCTTTCAGCTTTTGAAACTGGCGATAAGAAAAAAGACTCTAATGGTTATGATTATCCAATTGATCCTGAAAAATTTCATGGATATCCAAGTTCTGCAGATTATGTTTCGGCATTATCAGCCGCAGTTGGAGCTGTTCCTGGATTAGCTGATCTCATAGGTGCATTTTTCAGTGATCCTAGGATAAGCATAGACAAAGATTTTTACGGACGTTTCATTGATCGAATTGGTAAGTTCATTGAAAGAGGTGATAACAGAAATGATGATGAAAGCTGGGAAGTCCAAACGATAGTAGAAGATCAAGCAACTGGAGAGTCTAGCGTTTCTTCTCAGCATCTCAGTGGAACAAATATGAGTACTCCTCCATCCGTTGGACAAGTTTGGAATCCGATTAAAAATCTAAACGCCGATAGTATTATTTTAAACGATAATCCTCGTTTAACTCTGAAAGCTTTCTCGGATAGATATGGAATTTTTGATGGTATCGATAATGATGGAGATAACCTGATTGATATCGCCGATCTGGCTAATGAAAGCCAATCTCGCTATGGGATTAACAGTCGTGATTTAGACGAAATTGCCAGAAAGTTATTTTCAAAAACAAAGACTTATACAATTCCTGCGGCAGTATCTCCGATTGCCGGCAAAGAGATCGTCCTCAATGTCACAGCTACTCCTTATGCCGCAAATCCTTCTGTTTCAAGCGTGATTCTTCATAATGAGCCGACTCCATATACGATTTCTCAGCAAGTAAAATCTTCAGCGGCTTTAAGTTTACCAATTGATAATCCTCGTTATGTTGCTTTCCAAAGTAAACCGATTGGTAATCTTACTGTTGGAAAAACTGAAAAAATTGAGTACCCAAATCTTTTTGATATTCCGAATGCGGGGCAGCTTGACACTAATTTAAAATCTTTAGCTGATAAAATTGCTCTAATACCTGGAGCAAATAAGCTTGGGCAAGTTAATCCTGTGGATATAAGCAATAATGTTTATCAACAACTTTCTGCGGTCGTAGGAGGAGGAACTCTTGTGGACATTCCGGCAACTGGGTCTGTAATCACGACAGCTTCCGGACAAAAAGTAGCAGATGCTTTAAAATGGTTCCATTCTAATATAGATGAAAAACATCGATACATTCTTAAATATTATTTGAATCCAACTGAAAGTGCTTTTATAAAAGATTCTACGAAAGGGTTTGAGGCGGCTTATTTGGTATTAGATGGAAGTAGTGCGAATTCTTTTGATACTGCTTTCAATAAAGATCTTATCGATGAAACTAATGAACTGTTTAATCCTTCAGGCGATGGGGATGGAGGAGCTGGGGCGGGAAACGGCGCTGGAGGGGGAGAAGATGCCGGAGCTGAAGAAGGTGAAGATGATGGTAGTGAAAATTATTTCGTAATGCTTCCTCAGTTTATTAAAGAATTAATGGCTTTCGTAAAGGCGTTTGGAAGCATTCCAAGTTTTGGCTCTTGTTGTGGCACTGCAGAGGATATGAGACAGGAACTTGCAGAAGAATTGAGTGGACCTTTGGGAGTTCCAACACCAAGCCAACTCGCCGCTTTAAATGCGAAACCTTTGGAAAGTTTAAAAATAGAGATTGATAAAGATGCTATTTATTACAAGGGATCTGATCTTATAACTGCAACTGTTACCGGACTTGATGCAGATGGAAGAACTGTCGGGAAAGCTTCCAATAGCGAAATTGTCACTTTGAATATCAGTCAAAATGGTGATGCTCCCGTCTTAAAGCTATCCAGTTTAGCCAATACGACTTTAGTAAATGGAGTAGCTACTTTTAGATTGGTTACTGGAGGAAATAAAGGATTAGCGAATCTTTCTGTAACTAGTGGAAGCGGCAAAGGTTCTAATACCGTTGGGGTGACAGCTGTTTCTACAAATGTGAAACTGGTTAGTTTTGTTTATTTTGTTCCAGAAGGCCTTGATGAGCTACAAAAACAGTTAGCGACAGAGGCTGCGATAGATGTGGTTACGAATGGCTCGGGATCAGGCACTGGGACTGGAGATAGTTCTGCAACAGGAAATGGTGCTGGTACTGGGACTGGAGATAACTCAGGGGCGAATGGTCAAGGAGCTGGTACAAACTATGGAACTGGAGATAGTTCTGCAACTGAAAATGGAGCTGACACTGGTACTAGTGATAGCTCAGGTGCAAGTGGCCAAGGAACTGGCGCAAACTCTGGGACTGGCGCTGCAACTGAAAATGGAGCTGGCACCGAAACTGGTGATTCCTCGGTTTCAAATGGCTCGGGATCAGGCACTGGGACTGGAGATAGTTCTGCAACAGGAAATGGTGCTGGTACTGGAAACAGCTCTGCAAACAAGACAGGTGAAAACACCATTGATAAAGGAGATTTGAATGAAACTTTAGGTTCTCTTTCAGAAGAAGAGATTAAAGATAAAGAGGTGACTGTACTTGTTTCTAAACTGGTAGAAAAAACCACCTTAGAATCAACTCCGGTAGAAGAAGAAACAACCGGAGAAGAAACTGAGGGAACTGATTGGACGGAATATTATTCAATTACCGAATACTATTCTCAATTCATTGATGAGACAGAGAATTCTGATTCGGGGACTGCTACAGAGAATAATTCGGCAATCTGGGAAGAAAAGTATTCAATAGATAATTACTATGATAAATATTTGCCAGACAACAGTGATTTCGAGGACGTAACCAGCTTTAGAAATTCTCGATTGGTAGCTGAGGTTCTTAATGATGTGCCTTTAATAAGGGCCACGGAGATTAATCCATTCATTGACGAAGAAACAAATCCAAACAGTCCTTATATGATTGAAAATGGCGATAGGATGGTGGCTGATGGAAAAACTTTAATGAAAGTCGATGCTCAAATCCTTGATGAGAATGGGAACATTGATGCCTCGACTAGTCATAAAGTAGAATTCTCTATTGCCGAATCCGATATCCCAAATATGGTGACTTTTGTAAATGGTCCGATCGTAAATAGTAAAGATGGAGTCGCTACAATTTATTTGCGAGCAGGTAAAAAAACAGGACCTTACGATGGTCATTTCAAAATAAAGGCGATTGTGAAGGATGGAATATTCCCTTCTGCTGAAAAAGACTTGGCTTTGGAGGCTGGAGATCCTTACTCTGTGGAAATCACTTCTGATTCCGGAATTTTGGTGGCAAACAATCAATCCAAAACGAAAGTTTATTTCACTATCAAAGATAAATTTGGGAATATTTGTAAAAATGCTTTCTCTCAAATTGGGATATTCGCCAAAAAAGATAAAGCGTATTTCGATGAAAGGGTTGATGCCAATACCAATATTTTGGGATTACAGGTGTCAACGATGAATGGAACTGGAAACGTTGATCTGTATGCAAAGGGAGCTACGGGCCAAGTAAAAGTAATCGCTTTGCTTTTTGATTCGGAATTGGAAAGAGCTTTCTTGGACGCTGGAGATAATTGGAAATCGATTGATTTCTCTAAATATATTGGGAGCTCAAAAACATTCCCAATCGTTGATAAAGTTAGTTTGAAGCTAACTCTAACCACAAATCCAGTTCCTTTAAATAGTAAGACCGGACTACAGTCAGAACTTTTGTATAACGGTGAAACTGTTACTTCTTATAATGGTCCGATTAAATTTACCAACTTAAATGAGAAGGTTATTAACCTTGAGAACCAATTGCCTCAAAATATGGCAAATGGTTATTTGCATCAGGCTTATAATCCGATTGAAACGTCAACCTTGTCGGGAGATGCAGAGATTTTAGTTGATGTTCCGGGATTCGTGTCGGATTCGGTAAAAGTAAAAGTCCTTCCAGGAAGTGCTAAAAGTATCGAATTGAGTACTAATGTTTCCGATTCTATTTATACAAAGAGCGATGTTACTTTAAAGGCGACGTTACTCGATAAATATAAAAATATTGTTGAGACTGATAATGCAACTCCAATCAAATTTGAAGCAACAGATTTAACCAAGGACTTTATCCAATTTACAGGTGCTAAAACTGCGATTGCCTTGAACGGCGTAGCAACTGCTACTATCAGGGGAGGAAATATTTCCGGGAAAGTAAATTTGTTCGCGAAAGATCAAGCTGAGAAATTGCAACCAGGGATTCTATCACTCAAAATAGTAGATCATGTCACGCAAATAGATGCTAAAGAATTTTCTCCAAGGGCTCTTTATATGTCGGTTTTAGGAGGAGCTTTCGGGGATCCTCTTGTTAATAATAATTTAGCTCAAACTTTCTTATATGACACAAAAGCACGCACACAAGCGATCACTTCACTAACAGCTATTCCAGGAGAAAAGAAAAGAATTTTGAATATTGATGCTTATGGAAAAATAAATTTAATGGCGGAAGACATTGAAACGAAAGCTGTTTTTGCGACTGCTTCATTCCCTTATCAAAAGATTGTTGTTTCCGACAATATTGCCCAGAAAGAATTGGCAACAATTTTCTTAGTTCCAAAGAATGGTTTGAATCTAGACTTAATAGCAGGTGATGAATCTCCAACTGCAGAAGGAATTTATGTAAAACAATTCCCTACCGAAGATCAATCTTTGATCATTACAAAGAAACCGGATGGTCTTTACGTTGAAAAAAATGGTGAAACGAAAGCCAAAATAGATATTTTTGGACGTATTTCATTGAGTGATGATACTTATGGTTTGCGTTTACCAGATGAAGAAAATGATGAAATCAAAGCGACTGATTTTTCATTTGTGATTACGAGTAATGAACTTCCAGTGGCTCTTGTAACTTACAAACAAAAATCTGGAGATGTTAATTCAATTCCATATGACAGTGCAGCCCCTGCCTTCCCAGGTATTTACGTTAAACTAAACTCTCCTTCTCCAAAATATAATTTGATTTCTTCATTCTCCGGATCTTCTACTGCTGAAGCAAAAGGTGTTTATTTGATAGATACTGAAAACCCGATTGAGGCGACTCAAGATCCAGGATTCCCTCAAACTTCAATTGAAAAAGCGGCTACTTCAGCTGGCGTAGGTTTTGATGGTCAGAATAAACAAATGCTTTTCTTCACCGCTGGAAATTCTGTTGGTGAATCAAATATGCCTTATGCTTCAGAAGTTGGAATCACTTATGGAGATCCAACTGTGAGATTACCAGTCAAAAATATTGTAGGCATGGTTAGTCAATTCAGCGGGTATGCCAAGACTATTGGAAAGCCTTTGTTTTATGGGGACGAAGCCGTTTTGAACATGATGGACTTTGATTATAATGGCGATGGATATGATGATCTTTTGCTTTTATATGAGGATGGATATGTCCGATTATTGGAAAATGAAGATAGTAATAAACGGTTTAATGATCGTGGATTTATTTTGAATATTCCTGGCGGAGCATTTAGCGCAACTAAGATCGACGTCAACAATGATGGATATGATGACTTGCTTGTTGGCACAAAAGAAAGCTGTAAAAAAGATGAAGAATGTCTGAGTTTGTTTACAAATATTAAAGGCCATTTGGAAAGACGAACTTTGAATTTGGCTGTAGATGGAAAGGTTTATGAGATGAAAGTTGGTGATGCCAATGCGGACGGATGTGATGATTTATTTGCCAGTGATTCTTCAGGGAACATCCGTATTTTCTACAATAAAAATAATGGAGAATCATGTACTGGCTTAAATACCAATTATGGATTCAGTAGAAATTTTGGGTTTGCGATCGACAACACCAAAGATACTGTTAAGAGCTTGTATATCTACTATCCGGCGGTTGAGCAGTTATATCAAAACCAGGTTGTTTTAGCGACTAAACAAGCTGAAGAAATTGATATCTCTACAACTGCTGGAATGAAAGAAAAAATTGATCTCGAAAAACAAATTCAGAAAGACAAAAATAAATTTTTAAAATTAACGCTCCCAAGCACTCAATCTCCAGGACCTGAAAAAAATGAGGATGATCCAAATTTTGATCCTGCGAAAAATACCGATCCGAATTTTAGCGCAGCGCAATACGCTGAAGATGCCGCCTCTTTCCAGGATATGGCTCAAAATAATCCTGAGATTCATGAAAAAATAATTCCAGAGCAGACTTCCCAAAAGGAATTCAATTTTATTAATATTTTAGATAACCCTTCTTTCGCGACATCTACTAAATTCGCGCTGGATGTAAATGGGCAGTGGGCCAATGTAGGAGATGAAATTCAATATGATCTTACGCTTAAAAACACTAGTGCCAATGCTCTTACTAATGTCATGATTTCTGATGGCACACCCTCTGCAACTGAAATCATCAAGGATAGTTTGAAATGCATGGATGCCAATTGTCCTGACAATTTGACTGCTGACAGTTGGGTTGAGACGGGTGTTCAATTGAGATCTCAGGTTATTAAAGGAATTTCCGTGCCAGCCCATGGTTCAAGAAAAATCCAATATAAATTTAAATTAAATTCAGTTCCGAAGGTTAAATTTAATGCGGGTAAAGATCTTGGGGTATATCCTGATCATAAAAATGACCCTTATATTGATATTTTGGTTCGTCCAGAATTTAAGATTGCAGGAGGCAATGTGATAATGACGCATTTTTACTCTACTGGCGTTAATGCTACAAATCAGGTTATTTATCAAAGACTGGATGTAGGCGCAACCACTGATAAATCTAAATTGATGGAGGATCTGTTTAAAAATAATGGGTTCTCCCTAGATAAATTATTGGACAACGCCGCAAATCCTACCCCAAGTCCAGATCCAAAACCTGGATGGTATCATGGTTCTCAGCAAAAATGGGAAATGAAATGGTGGAAAGAGCATCCGCCACAAATAGATTCTGAATTAAAAGATAGCGTTTTATCTCAATATTCAAATTTAACTGCGGATTCGAATTTTAATGGTATTCCAAATTCTTGGGATGGGATAACTGATAACGTGCCCGGACAAGGACTCAATACTCCCGAAGATCCAGCAAGTCCACCTGGAGCGAATGGTGCCGGTGGGGCTAACGATGGAGGAGCTGCTTTTGATTCTTCAAATATTCCAAATTCTTTGAGCGAATTTAACGACCTAGCAAATAATGTTGCCAATGGTGTGGAGAATGCTTTGAATTCACTCCGATGTGCTGGCGCGGGTTGTCTGCCAATTCCATTTAATTATGCTTTCTTGGTACCTGATTTGGCTGTACCAGGAATTGCTGTTGTCGCATGGGGTATTCCACCATTAATTTTCGTAATGGCTTTCTGGCCTTCAGTTGCTCCTTCTACGGGAAGGTTCTATATATCACCTACTTTGGATGGAGGACTGGCGATGTCTCTTTGTCTTGGACCGGGGCCGGGACACGCTTCTCCGTGTTGGGCTTTTGCAATTCCACTTGGTGCAATGGGAGCTTGCCCTGACTTTGCGGGAATGATTTCAGATGCAGTTGCCACTGCTCAAAATGCTGTAAATAGTGCTACGGGTGGAACTATGGCGATAGCTTCTGATGGGTCTGATTCGGGTGCGGCTGGTGCGGCTTCGAGTTCTGACACTATTTCAGGAAGTACCGCTTTATTTGAACCTGACAATCCGATTCAGGCTGGAGCAAGTGCTAATATTCGTATTCCGGGGTTCCCAGCCGTGATTACCGATTGGATGGATCGTCAAATCGCAGAAATTTATAATAAACTACTAGATTTAACTGATATCTATTTTATTTATCCAGAGGGACTGTTTGATGGAGCAATATTCAAAACTACCGATCAAAATGCAAATAGAGGTGGGTGGAATTCTGTTCATGACTTCTTGAGAAAAATAAATAGTATGCCTTTCGTCACGATTGAAGGGAAAGAAATTATCATAAAGGTTCCTACAATTCCGAAAGAGCAACTTGAGAGATACAAAGAAAATGCCCGCGAATGGTTGAAATATGAGAAAGAGCAATTAGAACTATTGAAAGTTTGGGAATGTGAAGAAGATCCTAATGTCCCAACTAATTCTTATTGTCAAAAATTCAAAGCTGATTTTGGCGATTTTATTAAAGGCGTCGAAAATATGCTCGATACTTTAGATAGGATCGGCAACTTGCCTTACGAAATTTTGAAATGGAAAACTTGGGAAACGAAATATGCCACAGAAATCATCTGTTATTTAGATGCCTTTATGGTGATGATTGGTGGTTATATTAAAAAACAAGTCAAGATTATTGGAGCGTGGATGGAAATGGTGGA
>JBAYNL010000038.1:0-10137 GCA_041678805.1 Candidatus Altimarinota bacterium
ATTATTCGCGCATTTGTAAATCTAGATAATTTAAAAATAAAAATGCATGTCTAAACTTTTAGACTATTGTCGAAAAAATTTCTCCTTTCTAATAATCAGCTCTTTCTGGCTTTTTGCTCTACTAAATCCTGTTTTTAAAAAATACGATTACGGGGCTGAATATCCATTGGTAATTTTATTTGGAGTGTTGATTTTGTTTTTAGCCGTTAAGGAATTTGAGAATAAAAGAGAAAAAGTTTTCTTGGAACCTTTGTTTTTGGGAATATTTTTTCTGGCAATATCGGTATCATTTTATTTTTCACACACTAAAAATTATGGGCTGAGTGAAGTGATGGCTTTTTCTTCGATGGTCCCCTTTTATCTTTTATATGCACATAAAAAGAATGACTGGAGTGAAAAATTTTTAAAAGTGATCACTGTAGGACTTTTTTTATCGGTGATTATAGGCTTTGTGTTTTACTTCTTTTATGCTGACGTTCGGGCTTTCGGTCCATTCTTTAATATTTTTTACCATGCCAATAAATGGCCAAATGCTTTTGCGCTATTTATGCTCATGAGTTGGCCAATATTATTAATCATGCATAAAGAAAAATTTACAGCCTTTAGGGTTCTCGGACTGGCTTTTGTTTTGGGATTATTTATTTTAATTTATTCAAGAGGGGCCTTGATTGTGCTGGGAGGGCAAATGCTTCTTTTGTTGTTTTATTATTTCAAAAGAATTCGCATAAAAATGATTTTGATATTTTTGAGTGTTGTAGTCTTATCAATAGGAGTTTTTACGTTGGCAAACTATATTCGTGAATTACAGTATCAAACTATCGATGTGGAGGAGAAGGCTACGTTTGGGAATGGAGAATCTTTGACATCCTTTCAAGAACGAAGAGATTTCTGGGAAGGCTCTGTTAAACTAATTGAACAAGAGCCTGTTTTTGGCTGGGGGCCATTTAGTTTCAGATATGCCTATAACGGGATTCAAGAAACATTTTTGGGAAACTCGGATCACCCTCATAATATTTTCCTAAAGATAGGAGTGGAAAATGGACTCGTTGCTTTGGGAGCTTTTGTTTTCTTTTTGATAACAGTATTGGTAACAGTTGTAAAAAGATTTCCGAAATTAAGTCAGATCCGTAAGGACTTTGTTTATTTGATTTTCGTGGCAATCGCTGGAGCTTTTGCTCACAGCATGATTGATTACAATTTTAATTTTATGGCGAATCTGCTGCTTTTATTTTCGCTATTAATAGTAATAAGGTCTTCCGTGGCAGAAAAAGTTACCAAAGAGAGAAGATCCTTTTTATCTTTGGCGGTGGCTTTGGTCATTATTGTTTTTGCTCTGTATGAAGGGATTATTTTGGTTTTATCTCAAGTCGCAAATCCTGCCTTTTTATCATATTCCTTTTATCCTCGAAATTATTATCTGAGTACGGCGGAGAAGGACCTTGAAAAAAATAATTTCGGAGAAGCTTTGGGATTGTTAAGTCACGAGACGGGATTGAATTCCCTTGATGCTCAAGCAAATTATTTGGAAGGAGTTGCTTATTGCGATAAAGATTTTCAAAGTTACAACGTATTGGTTTGTAAAAATAATTTTGGAGAGGCTTTGGCTTTAAATCCATTAAATGATTTTATTTATTACCGAGATTACATTCGCCTACTTGCTCCAAATAGTCTTAGCCCAAATGATAAAGCGGTTATTGAAAAAGCGAAGTCTTTACTTGAAAATTATTTCGAGTACGTAAAAGCCAACGTTCACTTTACGGCTTACACTCAAAACGTAGAAGCTGCCTATGAAATAGCGGGATTACTTACTCCTTATTTATCCGCCGAAGAATCTGAAAAAATTAAAAAACAAAGTGAAGAAATGCTTAAAACTGCGAAAAAATTACGTGCAAATAAAGCGTTTTAAATTTTGTCTAATTTTGGTATCCTTTTGACGTTCTCCTATTAGTTACTAACTCAATTCTATGCCTACAAAAACGACTCCTGATGCAAAAAAGAAAAGTGCTACAAAAATAATTCGCACTTTATATCTTTATATGGTTACTGGAATATCGATCGTGATGATTTTGATTTCAGCAACAATGGCTGCTAATTTGGTTTTGAAAGAATATGTTTTTAAAGTTTTGGATTATGAACTGATTGAGGGGCCTTATGAATGTATGGATGAAAACCTTTTTTACACCTATGATCAAAATGGCAAGCAAGTTGTGAAAGATGCTACTTTAACGGAAGATCAAAAGAAGGTGAAAAAGGATGAATGCACATCCAAGGCCGTAGCAAGAATTGCGAAACGTCATACGAATGATATAAAAACTAGTTTAGCTGAAATGCTAGGAGTGTTCTTAGTGGCACTTCCTTTCTATCTTTATCACTGGGGAGTTATTAAAAAAGATCATTCTAAAGAATAATGAAGTTTAAAGCTGTAATGATGGATTTCGATGGCACTGTCACTAAAAAAGGCAGTGTCTTTCCGTCTAAAAAGATGATTCAAACCTTGATCGCAGTGGCAAAAAAAATGCCTATCGCCTTTTGTACCGGAAGACAATTGGAGTCTTTTCAAAAAAGAGGACTTAGTGCCATTTTAAAAGAGATTCCCCGATCTGAAAAAAAAGAGATTCTTAGTAACATGTTCCTGCTGGGAGAAAATGGATCAATGGGGTACTACTTTGATCAAAAGATTGGCAAATATAAGGAGTTTTCTCGAGCTAAATGGCCTGATAAATTCTTAAAAAAATCTCAGCTGAAAAAAATGATTGAGAATAAAATCACTGACTATGGTGAAATTATCAATGAACACAGAGTAATTGTCGTGATGAGAGCAAATCATATGGGAAATACTCCTATTACAGAGGTTTATGAAAAATCGGCAAAGATGTTTGAGATATGCGATAAATCTCTTTCTGAATATGATAAAAATTACGAAAAACATTTGCATTTGGGAGATTCGGGAATAGGTGTAATCGTCTGCCCTGCAAAAGGAGATAAAGATGCCGGGATAGAAAAATTCGCAAAGTTTTTGACAAAAAAGAGAGCGATGAAATTCAATAAAAACTTTAAAGAAATATTAGTAATTGGTGATAGCGCGCTAAAAGGTGGAAATGATTATTATTTCCTTCAAGGTAAATATGGGACTCCCTTCACCGTTGGATCTTATGACAAAAAAAATAAATATCCTTCCCCTGTTTTGGATGCTAAAAATAAAAGGCTTCTACACGATAACGGGACTATTCACCTATTAGATAATGTTTTGGCGTCCTAGCAAATGCTAAAAACTTGTATTATTTCACCAGTGTTTTACAATTGGCCTCCTTTATATACATTTAACTTTAAATCAAATGTTTAAAAAACTATTGAATCTTGCTGTTCTTACGGCAATGATGGCTACTTTAATTCCTATGACCGCTTTTGCGGCGACTGGAGTTACTATAAATCCTTTGACGACGACCGACACCACTCCAACTTTGACTGGAACTATGACTGCTTCTGTTGATGGAGACGCCGTGACTGTTACGGTAAATGGCCAAACTTATAACGCTGTTGAAAATTATGTTAATGGGACATGGACAGCCGATGTTACAACTGCGTTGGCTGTTGGAACATATAATGTGGTCGCGATTGTGGCTAATATTCAAGGAGGAACATTTGAAGATGCGACTGTTAATGAATTAACAATAACAGCTCCACAAAATCTAACAATTTCTAGTTTTACAGTTTCCCCTGAGACAGGGTTTGATCCTTCTTCTGATGGAGAAAATGAAGATCTAGCTATCGCCTATTCAATTTCAGAAGCTCCGACCTCTGTGACGGTTGAAATTGTCGATGCTAATTTGGATAATGTAAAAAGTTTTACTTCTACTAGCCAAGCAACTTCCTTTTCTTGGGATGGGACATATTCTAGCGAATTGGTAGAACCGGGAACATATACGGTAGTGCTTGTGGCAAAAAAGACTGGTTATGTTGATGCTACTCAACAAAAAACTGTGGTAGTGGAATATAATGATTCAGATAAGCCTGCTCTATCTAATTTTTCAGTAGACCCAACTTCTTTTGATCTTGATGATGACGAGGCAGTGATTGAATTTACGAATGATGACGAAGCTGATATTACTGTCGAAGTTCGTGATTCATTTGGAAATAAAGTTCGTGGGTTCGATAAATATGAAAATGATAACTTTGATGCAGATGAGGATCACAAAATCAACTGGGATGGTCTTAATGATTCAGATAATGAAGTAAACACAGGAACTTATAAAGTTGTGGTGATTGCTCGAAATGACTCTGGAGTTAGCGTAAAACAGGAAAACGTAGAAATTACCAATAATGGAAGCAGTGATTCCCCAAGCAACGCTCATATTTCAGGAATTAAATTTAGCCCTTCTTCAAATTTTAAACCTGCAGAAGATGATGAATTACAAATTGAGTTTGATGTTTTGAAAGATCTTGATGATCTTACAGTTTATGCGAAAAAAGGCTCTGAAGAAATTGAATTATACGACGATAGCAGTCTTGATCAGGATAATAACCTTGAAATTACTTGGGATGGAACAGATGAAGATGGAGATTATGTTGTAAGTGGACTTTGGAAAATAGAATTCCGTTCAGAAGAAGGAGCTACTTCTCTGGTGGCCAACAAATCTATAAAAGTGAGTTACGATAAAGCGAACATCGATAACATTTATGTATCAAAGGATAAATTTGATAATGATCTTGGTGAATTTACATATGTGATGTTTAGGGTAGATACGGACTGTTTGGTAGATGTTAATATTTTGTTAGAGGGAGATGAGGACGATACTATTGAGGAAGATATAGAGGTTTCAAAGGATGGATGGTATGCAGTTCAGTTTGACGCAGATGGATATGACTACGGGGATGATTTAGAAATCGAGGTTGTGGCTAAAAATGAAGCAAGCGAGGACGAGGATGATTCTGCTAAAATCGACATCGACTTAGCTGAAGACGACGTTTCAAGCAGCAGTAAATCAAATGTGACCAATGATTATATGGAGCCTGTTTTGACTGATGGGAAATCAGAAATGTCTCTATCTTATGAACTTGGCAGTAAAGCTGATGTTACGATAACTATTCACAAAGGGAAAAGCTCTACGGGAACAAAGATGATTGAATTATTGGATGTAAAAAATCAAGCTGATGGAGAACACACTATTACTTGGGACGGCAGAGATGATGATGGAGATAAGCTTGCGGATGGAGTTTATACTTACAAAATTATTTCAAAGAAAAGTAGTACCGATACAGAAGTTGGATATTTTGTTGTGGGAGATGTAGAAGATGCCGGCAGTTCAAGTGACTCAAATGATGACGATGAGGACAATAATGATAAAATCAGTTCGAATGTTGTAGTGGATGGTAAAATTACAAATACTGGAAAAACTTCTACAACAACTACTGGAAGATGCTCAAATTTCTCTGATGTTCTTGCAGGTTCTCCAGATTGTGAAGCTATTATCTGGGCAACTAATGCTGGAATTTTTCAAGGATATTTGGATGGGACCTTTAAGCCTTACCAAACTATAAATCGTGCGCAAATGTTAAAGGTTGCGCTTCTAGCTACGGGAACAACTGTAAATCTATGGGATTATTCTACCGTTGGTCTAGGATTTACAGATTTGACTACAGGAGCTTGGTATATTCCATTTATTAAAGGAGCTAAGCTAGTTGGAATCTTCTCTGGAGATGGAGGTGCCAATACAGCGCGTCCAACGGCAGCTATTAATAGAGCAGAAGTTTTGAAATTTGTATTTGAGAGTTTGAAAGTTTCTAAAAATTATCAATTAGGATATTGCTCTTCATCATTTACAGACGTACTGCCTACCAACTGGTATTTCCAATATGCTTGTTCAGCTAAAACATATTCTTTATTTACAAGCGGCACAGTCTTGAATCCCGACCTACCAGCTACACGTTCAGAAGTCGCTTCTGTATTATATAAATTACATACTGCAGGGTTATTGTAGAAATAATACTTGACAAACTTGAAAATAGGATTAATATGTCTGCCTTTCTTGGATTTCAAGTTTTGTAAGTAAAAAAAATTTACATATAATATATCAACAATAACCCAAAAGTTTATGTTTAAAAAGTTCGCATCGTTATTGGCATTAGTTGCAGTTCTTGCAACGATAACCATAACAAACGTATCAGCAGCGCCTTTAGCTCCAACATTTAGAGTAAGCGTGTTTGCAAATCCTTCATCATTTAATCCAGCAAATGAGAACACAACTATCTCTGTAACTTCTACAGGTGATATTGATGATCTTTATGCTTACGTGCTTTATCCAAGCAATCAGTTGTACATTTTCCCGTCAACAAATCACGTTACGATGACAGCCGGAACAAAGTCTTTTGTTTGGACTGGTCGTTCATTAAATGAGGCTAATGGAGCAGCTCTTCCAAGTGGCAACTACATCGTGAAAGTTTATGCTAAGAATGCTAGCGGTACTGGGGTCGCTCAGACTGTAATCACTCTTAATTCTTCAGTAATAGACAATCCAACAGCTCCAAGTATTACAAATTTGCGCGCTAACCCAGCGTCATTTTTGGGAAATGGATCTGGATCTACAACTTTATCTTTCGGAGTAAGCGATGATGCAAATTTAACAGTTGCTATTAAGAAAGGTGCTACTACAGTTCGTACATTTGCAGGATATACAAGTGATTTGCATGCAGATGGAACATATTCAATCGTATGGGATGGTAAAGATACTTATGGATCATATGTTGCTGCAGACACTTATGTTGCTGAAGTAACAGCTAAAAATGCAGACGGTTCAGATACAGAAACAACTACAGTAACTGTAGGCCAAGCTTCTGTCTCTTCTGATATCGTTACAAACTTTGAACTTGATCCAAGTGGTACTTGGGATCCAAGCGATGACACTCTACAAATTGAATTTGATTTAGAAGAAGAAGTTGATGATTTGACTATCGAAGCTGTAAAAGGAAATACAACTGTTGAGATTTTATCAGATGAAAATCTTGATAACGACAACTACGAAGAAGAATGGGATGGAACAGATGAGGACGGAGACTATGTTGCAGGTGGATTATGGAATATCGTGATCACAGCTGACGGTGATACCGTTTCATTACCTATCACAATCGCTTACGAACAACCTGGAATCACTTCTGCATTCGTTACAAAAGAATCTTTTGATCCTACAAAGGACGAATATACAACTTTAGTTTATAAAGTTGATACAGCTTCAGATGTAACTGTTGAAGTTTATCAAGGAACTCACAGAGAATTAACATTGGTTGATGAAGAATCAGTAAACAAGAATAAATGGTACGCAGTGAAATTTGATGGAACTGATGAAGATGGAGACGAAGTAGATGAAGGGGATGATTGGTCATTCAAAATTACAGCTACAAATTCAACTGATGATGATGTTGAAACAGTTGAATCTGTTGAATTCTCAGTTGAAGAAGACGACGTTTCTAACGGCAAATCAAACGTTACAAACGATGCTATGGAGCCTGTAATCTTCGATGATGAAGATTCATCAGATGGCCTAGAACTTGCTTATTGTATTGATGAAGATGCAGATGTCTTTGCAGCTATCTACAAAGGAACTTCTGCAGGAAGTAATTCAAAAATTGATCTACTTGATTATGTAGCTCAAGATGCTGGATGTCATACAATTTCTTGGAACGGAAAAGACGAAGACAATAAGAAACTTGACGATGGAATCTATACATACAAATTGATCAGCAAGACTGACAACAGCAAAAAAGACAATGAAGTAGGAAAGTTTGTAGTTGGAAAAACTACTGGGAAAACAACTCCTAATCCTACTCCAGACGACGACGGAGATTATTCTTGCAGCATGTACTCAGATATGTATAACGCTGATGGCACAGAATTATGTGATGCTATTGGTTGGGCTACAGCAAGAGGAATATTCCATGGATATCCAAATAACACATTCCAACCTTACAAAGATATTTCAAGAGCTGAAGTATTGAAAGTTGTTCTTGAAGGTTTCGAAGCAGCGTTGTTACCAGCTAATGGTACAAATCTTGGATTCAAAGATCTAAATCCAGCTGGTTGGTACATGACATATCTAAGAACAGCTCAATTCCACAATATGTTGGAAGGTTACGAAGATGGAACTGCTAGACCAGAAAATAATATCACTAGAGTACAAGCTTTGAAATTTGTACTTGAAGCTAGCCAATCATTTACAGGACAATTAGTAAAAGGTGGAACTGCTAGTTATGTTGATGTTGATTATACAAAATGGTATGCTCAATATGTTGGGGCAGCTTATACTTACCAATTGTTCGACGCTAACTATACTGGTAGCCAAGTTTACTTACATCCAGACCAATTGGCTAAGAGAGGTGAAATCGCATTGATGTTATACAGATTGAATAAAGAAGGATTTATAAAATAGATTAAGAGGGTAGATTAAACACACATTCGACAGACAATTTTTCATAGGAATGAGGGGAAAAGCCCTCCGAGCAATCGGGGGGTTTTTTCTGTCCGGAGTTTTTTGAACAAAGAAACTCCGTTTAAGATACGATTGTCCAAAAATCTCTGATCATACCCATTTTGTCTTCTGCAGGTAGGTCTGGTCTTGGAGGAAATTCTTTTAATTTTTGGAATAAACATTCTTCTGTAGCAAAAAGAATATTTAAATTAAATCCATGTGGATGTTTTTCAAGGTCGCGCGCTTTAAATCCCCTTGCTGAAAAAGGAAAAGTTCCGGCTGAGAGATTGCGGATAGCGAATGAAAAGATTTTTGCTTCGTTTGGCCTATTTTTTGTTAAAAAAGTGGAGCGAGTTTGGATTGCCTTGATGAGAATTGTTTCCGCTTCTGTGTAGGAACCTGCTTCGCGGGCCCGATTGATCATGTCATCTACTTCAGTTTGGTTACCAAAATTTTCGCGGATTCTTTCCTCTCTCAGGACTCTTTGGTGATCTTCTGCTAAAGGTTGTGCTGGATAATTGGCTTCCTGCCCTGGGATCACTGTTGTTCTCCTATGATCGTCACCTTTGGCATTTAATTCTTCAATATAACCTACGGGCAACTCCACGGTTGGTCTTCTAGATTCATCTGGAGAAAAGTCATGATCGCTTGTCCTAGTAGGAGGAGCTTTAAAAAAAGGGACAACATTATCCCCTGAAGATCTTCGAGGAACATCATTCTCCCCTCTTCGTGGCTCGTCATCATCGGTGTCAAGGCCGGACCAGTCAAACTCTTCTTCTCCAGGACCCTGAACTTCTGCTCTATTTAGCGCTAAATCATGTACTGATTGAGTTCCTTGAGAGATAGTTCTGCGTTCAGCTTCTCCGGATTGAAGTTGAGATTGATCGTCTTGCCTCCCCTCTGCGGAGGCTCTTTCTTCATCTGTAACAAGGCGTAAGTGTGTAGGTTGGCTTGTAGATTGTTTGCTGTTCATATCATTTTGATAAAAGATATTATTATATTCTACTATAAAATTGCAATTCAGTCAACATCTTGAATACGAGCCTTAAGTAATAACGGTTTTTTGAGTTTTTTGTTTCAGGGGTAGAGGAAGACGAGAAACTTGACTAATGCGTGGATTTTCAGTATAGTTCGTTCCCTGATTTGCAACTTGCCTAATGTATGCCCGCTAAATGCAGACATTCGTAGGACTTCGAGACAAAAACTACTCTTGTAGTTAAATTGTCAGTGCGCGAATCAGAGTTCTTTGACAACTCGCATCAGATATTAGTAGCTTTAGGGCTATCAGACATGGAGGCAAAGATAGTTTTTCCATAAGCGGGCAAAACTGTTATCAGGCTTGTCTCCATGATTGATAGCCTTAAGGCAATCAAATAACGCGAATCTTTTGAGTTTTGCCTTTCGAGGCATACTCAAATTCACGATATGAAAAAATAGTGGAAAGGGTTCACACAAAGCGGGTAGCCAATCCCGCAAGGTGTCATCACGGAGGCCGCGCAAGACGCGGCCAAAAAGGAGTGCGCCATGACGAAGACGAGACAGTTCACCACCTGGATGGCCATGACGGCCATCGTGCTTGCAGCCCTGCTCGGCTGCAACACGAACGGACAACCTCCGAGCACGACCGGCAACGACGGCAACGACGGCAGCACCGGCAACGACGGCAGCACCGACAACG
>JBAYNL010000039.1:0-9941 GCA_041678805.1 Candidatus Altimarinota bacterium
TCTAAAATTGAAGAGGATTACAAAAAAGGAGAATTAAAACCTCAGATCAAGAATCGTCTGACTCTCAGAAAATTCTTCTCAAAAGTTATCGGATAATTTTTGAAATCTAGCGTGTAAAAATAAATCGTGCTAAACTCACAAGTGTAATTTTAAATAATAAACTTAATATTCCTATGAAAGTTTTTTATCTCACAGCTTCAATTATTTTTACCGTATTGTTGTTGATCCTGTCTTTCGAGAATATTGGCTCTCAGTGCACCAATATGCTGTTCTTCTTTTACGATTTTCAGTCTAGTCCAACCATTATTTTCCTTGGAGTAGCTGTAATCGGAATTTTTACCGGAGTTTTCTATCATTCTTTTTTACAGAAAGTTTTGAATGCTCCAGAGGACGATGAAGAAGAGGACAATCTATAAAAAAAGGGTTTTTGTATAAAAAAATGTTGCAATCTGTTTAAGAAAACTATACAGTGCGTTCGGAATGTATACATTTTGTATACGTTCAATGGGCAAACTATCACAGGGCAATGTTAAAAAGACTCTTTACATCCAACACAAGGATAAAGTTACTTACGCTATTCTTGATAAGACCTGATGAAGAATTTTTCATCAGAGAACTTACCAGAAAATTGGCTGAACAAATTAATTCCATTCGTCGAGAATTAGATAACCTCAAGAGAATGGGCTGTTTAAAGACGAAAACGAAGAATGGGAAAAAATATTATTACACCAACAAAAGCTTTGTTTATTATGAAGAATTAAAGAGCATTTTCGTAAAAGCTCTATCTTCTAATGACAATATTGCCGAAGAGGTTAAAAAAATGGGGGACGTCAGACTTTTGGTAATTTCAGGCCTTTTTGTCGAACAACCAACCAAAACCGTAGATATGTTAATAGTTGGCAATGTAGATAAGGCAAGATTGACCCAATACCTAAACAATGAAATAAAGACGGTTCGTCCTGTGAAATTTTCAATAATCAATGAGGAGGATTATAAATATCGTTTAAGCTGTAACGACAAGTTTATTACTGAGATAATCAACGATCCGACCAACCAAATTCCAATAAAGACTATCTAGTTTGGCTAAATTTGGCAAAAAGGAGGGATTTTCGCTTGATTTTAAAAAGAACCTTCTATATATTAACCAAGCATTTTAACCGACAAGACATGAACCTATTACAAGAAGTACAAAACATAGCAATTTCAAAGAAAAAAGTTCCAGATGTAAAGGTTGGGAATACTGTAAAAGTACACCAAAAAATTAAAGAAGGAGAAAAAGAACGTATTCAAATATTTGAGGGCTTGGTAATCGCTATAAACAGTGGTCACGGAGCTGATAAAACCATTACAGTTCGTAAAGTTGTAGAGGGAATTGGAGTTGAAAGAGTGTTCCCTTTATATTCACAACATATTGAAAAGATTGAGGTTAAGAAACAATCCAAAGTTCGTCGCGCAAAACTATACTATATGCGTGATAGAAAGGGTAAATCTGCAAGACTTAAAGAAACTTTTGTAAAAGAAAATCCAGAGGTAGAAAAAGCAGTAGAAGAATTAGCTACTCAAAGAGCAAAAGAAGAAATGGAAAAAGCCGCAGCAGAAGAAGGAACAATCACTACAGAAGAGGCGAAACAAGAATAATAAATATTCTTTTATATGATGAAGAACTCATCTATTGAGGCCCAACTCAAGAAGGCTGGTTTTAAATGTGTCGCCGGAATAGATGAAGTGGGGAGAGGATCACTTGCTGGTCCGGTTGTTTCAGCAGTAGTCATTTTAAAAGAAGGAGCAAGATTGCCGGGACTTGATGATAGTAAAAAATTATCCGCAAAAAAAAGAGAGATTCTTTTTGAGAAAATATTAGAAAATGCCAGAGACTACGCAATTTCTTTAGTTCCTCATCAAACCATCGACAAGATCAATATTTTAAATGCAGTCAGAATTGCCAATGATCTTTGTGTTAGAGAATTAGAACTCAAGCCAGACCTAATCCTAATTGACGGTAAAGATAGCCAAATTATAGATCTTCCATTTAAAACAATTATCAGAGGGGATACAAAAGTGCGTTGTATTGCAGCTGCTTCGATCTTAGCTAAAGTCGTACGAGATAGAGTTATGTATCACTATTCCAAAGAATATCAGCAATACGGCTTCGAAAAGCATGTCGGTTACGGGACTAGAGAGCACAGGTCCAATATTTCCAAACATGGATATTGCGATATTCACAGAAGAAGCTATATTTTAAGGGGTCTGATTTAAAACGGTTCAAAATATGAGAATAGTAATTGCCGGAAATTATGGGGTTCAAAATCTGGGAGATGAAATGATTTTAAAAGGCTTACTGCAGTCTTTGAGAAGTATTTTTCCACTTGCTGAACTTACAGTATTAAGCAGCAATCCAGTTGAAACAAATAGAACTTATCAAGTAAATTCGGTAGAAAAATTTCCAGCGGGATTTAGGAGTTTTTTCAAGAATATTTTTCATAAAAATAATGCGACTTCCAGGGCCGTAAAAGCTTGTGACTATTTTATTTTAGGAGGCGGAGGCCTCTTCGGTGGACCAAAAAGAAGAGCTAATTTGATCTGGGGAATTCAGGCAGTAATGGCTTATTTCTATGGCAAAAAGGTTGTTATGTATGGACAAAGCATTGGCCCAATTAAAAAATTTATAGATAGATTGATCCTTAAAAGATTATTCAAAAAAGCGAAACTAATTATTGTTCGTGACAAACCGTCAAAAGACAGATTGAGAGAACTGGGCATAGAAAAAAAAGTTTATGTTTATCCTGATTTAGCCTTCAGATTTAAGATTGAGACAGATGAACATCAAAGAGAAAAAAGATTAATAGTTGCTCTTCGCCAAATGGAAAATCTACCAGTGGATTTCAATGAGTCCATAAGTTCCTTTTTGAATTGGGTAATAGCCGAACATAAATGGAATGTTACTTTTATAACTTTTCAAAAAGGAGTTGAGTCTGATGAAAAATTACATGAAGAAATAATGGAAATGATCAATGACAAATCATATCTGGATTTAATTGATGAACACGATATCGAAAAAATTATCAGAGTTTATTTAGAGTCGGAAATGGTTTTTGGCATGAGGCTACATTCGCTTATCTCCGCGATAAAAACAGACACTCCATTCATGGCTATTAACTATGCTCCAAAAGTAAAAGATTTTCTCGAATCAAGTGGAATGGAAGATCATTTTCTGAATTTAAACGAAATTAATCCCGAAAAATTAAAAAAACAATTTACAAAAGTATTTACCAAAAAAGAAGACATCATTTCTCAATTGAAAAAATATAACGAAAAAGCCAAAGAGTCACACGAAGAAATGGAGGAATTACTCAAAGACGCCCTGACGTAATTCTCTGAGGTAATTTATTTTTCTCCATAATTCTTTACCAGGCGATCCAAGAAAAGCTCCATCGTATAATAATGAGATTGAGTTCCCCTCGCTTCTACTACGAAGGAAGCAGCCGTATTTCCTATCTCGCAAGCTCTTTTTAGCCCAAATCCGTTGGTTATTCCATGAATTACGCCTGCTCTAAAGCCATCTCCACATCCCGTACTATCAATCTCATTTAAATTTGAAACTGCAGGAACATCAAAGATTTCACCGGCATAAACTTGGCATCCCTTTGCCCCTAAAGTTTTAATCATGAACTCTTTATCTTCAGCCAATTTTTCTAAAGAAATTCCAATTTTATTTTCAATTAAACTGCCTTCATATTCATTAAATATTAAAGCCTTAGCATCTCGAGCCATTTCCATCAGTTGATCCTTCGTGAAAGCTGGAATAGCCTGTCCTGGATCAAAAATATAAGGGATTTTTAGTTTCGCAAAATGTTTTGCCCAGAAATACATTCTGGAAGGTAATTCTGGAGAAACAATAGCATAATCATATCCACTAAAATCAAAACCGTTCAAACCAAATCCTTTTTCTTCATTATTAATGGCTCCTGGATAAAAAATCGCAATCTGCCCCTGATTTTTATCGCTTAAAATATAGGCAGCAGCCGTCACTCCATGTTTATCAATATCTACGAACTCAGTTTGAATCCCTTTATCCTCAAGCCATTCTTTATATTCTTTAAAATCATTTCCCGCCACTCCTATGACAGAAGCATTGTCTCCAAGCAAAGATAAACTGTAAGCAATATTTGGAGAACATCCTCCGAAATTGATGTTTTTAGTTTTCGCTAAAAAAGAAACACTTAATTTTTTAAGATCTTTTTCCGCCAAGATGGAATCCTTAAATTCTCCGTCAAAATCCATCAAATGATCATAAGCGATCGATCCGGCTGTTAAAATTTTACTCATATTTATATTAATTTTAAATGTTCATCTATTTTTGCTAAGCGGCTGTCTTTTACTAAGTGAGCCGCTTCCAGTAAACCATCGAAAGATTCTCCACAATCACCCCAAAACCCTTGCAATAAGCTATGAGTTAAATTCCCTTCCTTCAAGTAAGCATTGTTTACATCAGTAATTTCCAACTCGTTTCTTTGAGAAGGAGAAAGTTTTTTAATTATTTCAAAAACATAACTGTCATACATATAACATCCAATTACTGCCAAATTTGAACTTGGATTTTTTGGCTTTTCAACAATCTGAGTAATCTTCCCATCAACCATATCCGCAATTCCATAAGACTCAGGATTATTTACAGATTTTAAGAATATTTTAGCCCCATTAGGTTGTTTAGAAAATTTATCTACGGCCTCAGAAATATTATCCTCTAAGATATTGTCTCCTAAAATTACCACCACTTTTTGATTATCTATAAAATCCTCAGCCAATCCCAATGCTTGCGCAATTCCTCCAGCTTCTTCTTGAACTTCATAAGATAAATGCATTCCTAATTTTCCTCCAGAACCCAAAAGTTCCAAAAAACTTCCACAGTGTCCACGTCCGGAGATGATCAACACATTATCAATACCAGCCTCTTTTAAAGTAAATAGGGGATAATAAATCATTGGTTTATCATAAACCGGTAATAAGTGCTTGTTTGTGATTTTTGTTAACGGATAGAGTCTAGAACCACTTCCACCAGCCAAAATTACTCCTTTCATATAGACAAAATGTTAATAATTTTAACTAAGATTTTAAATCCAGATAATGTTTTAAACCGTCTTTCCAATCACGTAAAAGCCTAACTTTTCCATTTAACAAAATAGAATAATGGGGCCTTTTTGCCGGGCGAGGAAATTCCTCCGAAGAGATAGCGTTAACTTTTACGTCTTTTCCGGCTAATCTGAAAATCTCTTTTGAAAATTCATTCCAGCTACAACTTCCGGAATTTGTCAGATGATAAATTCCAAAAGGAACAACGGCATCACTAATTACTTTTCCTTTTGCCAGCCAACGTTCGTGATGTTCATCTTCCTTTAAATAAGGTTCTACAAAATTACTCAAAACGGCTTCAGCAAGATCCTTGGCGTATGTAGGAGATCCAACTTGATCATTTACTACATTAATTTCATTTTTGGTTTCACTTAATTTTAACATCGTATCGACGAAATTTTTACCTTCCAATCCATAAAGCCAAGAAGTTCTAATTAAATAATATTTTTCAGTATTTTCCATTATTAATTTTTCCCCTGTAAGCTTAGATTCGCCATATAAGTTCACGGGGGATGGAGTGTCGTTTTCTGTATATCCAGACTGCTTTTGCCCATCAAAGACATAATCAGTACTAAAATGGATCAAAATGGAATCGTGCTCTTTGCATAATTTTGCAATTTCACCGACGGCATACCCATTCACCTTAAAAGCTAAATCCACATTTTTTTCACAATCATCTACTGCGGTATATGCAGCACAATTAATCACAAAAAACGGGTGCACTGCGCTAAAAATCTCAGTAAGAGCATTAGTGTTAGTAATATCAAGATTCCCATAATCATAAGCAAAAATCTCAAAATCATTATCTCCGGCCAAAAGCTTTAAGAAATAAGATCCGAGCATCCCTGATTTACCCAGCAAAAGAACATTCAAGGTGTTTATTTATTAATAAAATCCTTAATCTTTTTTTCCAAGTCACTCATTTCTACAAAAGAAGCTTCTTTTTCTTCTCGAGCCTTCCATTCAACGCTACTTTTTTCCAAAGTTCTATTACTAATAACCAAGCGCAAAGGAATACCAATTAAATCCGCGTCCTTCAGTTTTACTCCAGGACTATCTTTACGGTCATCATAGAGAACCTCAATCCCAGATTTTACTAGGTTTTTATAAAGATCATCCGCTTTGGCAATTATATTCTCATCATTTCCAATAGAGATTAAATGAACTTGATATGGAGCCACGCTCATTGGCCAAATAATCCCATTATCATCATGTTTTGCTTCGACAATCGTACCAATAAGTCTAGTTGTGCCAATTCCGTAACAACCCATCGTCACAGGCTTCTCAATGCCATCCTTATCTGTGAATTTCAAACCACAGGCTTGGCTAAATCTTGTGCCTAGTTTAAAAATATTTCCAGCTTCAACCGCTTTAATTTCCTTTAAAGGTTTTTCACACTTTGTGCAAACAAATGCTCTGTTTACCTCAACCAAATCGGCAAATTCGTTTACAGTAAAATCTCTGCCCAAATTCGCATTGCGATAATCTTTCGCAAAAGCATTTGCTCCTGTCACAAAATTCTTGATGTTCTTAATAGAATTATCTCCAATAAAAGAAATTTTTACTTTTCCCGGAGTATTTACAGGTGAAATATATCCTTGAACTAATCCCATTTCCTTAAGCATTTCAGGGCTGGCAGAACGCAATCTCTTTTTTAAATAATTTTCTAATTTTACATCACTGATACTTAAATCTCCACGCACTACAACTCCAATAAGTCCTTGTCCATCGACTTCGTAAACGACTGTTTTCAATATTTTATATTCAGGAACATTGTGAGCTTTTGCATTATCAGCAACAGAAAAACCCCTCTCGATAGCAATTTCTTCTAACGGTAATTCTTTTTCTTCTTTTTTATCTGGATCAGGAATTTTTCCTACAGCTATTTCAAGATTTTGGGCAATTCCACACTTCTCGCAAAGAATAATAGTATCTTCTCCCGCTGGAGTAGCGATCGAGAATTCATGAGAATATTTGTCTGAAAAAGGGCCTCCGGAAGCCTCAATTACATAAGACTGTAATCCACAACGTTCGTAGACTCTAAAATAAGCAGCTTTTACTTCTTCGTAATAAGTATCAAGATCTTCGTCGGATGTATGAAAGCTATACATGTCCTTCATCCCAAATTCTCTTCCGCGAAGCAGTCCAGATTTGGCCCTAGGTTCGTTTCTAAATTTTGTTTGAATTTGATAAACACTTAAAGGTAAATCTTTGTAAGATTGAATGTATTTGGCAGCTAGGGGAGTAACAGTTTCTTCGTGACTTGGACCCATCACAAAATCTTTTCCACCAGCCCCCTTTGTTTTATACAAAATCTCATCCATCGTTTTATCCCTGCCTGTCGTCTGCCAAAGCTCGATAGGATGAAGCGCTGGCATCAAAATTTCTTGTCCTCCTACTGAATTCATTTCTTCTCTGATAATTTTATAGATTTTGCTTAAAACCTTATGTCCAAGCGGCAAAATATTATAAATACCAGCAGCAACTTTTTCGATAAATCCTGCCTGTGTTAACAAAACAGCATTTTTACTGTCTGCATCACAAGGTGGGTTATGGCGGGTCTTCCCCAGCATTTTTGAGTAACGCATTTATTAAAAATTAGGTAATGCTTCTTTGTGTTTTTTCTTCAATATAAGCTTCAAGAATATCTCCTTCTTGCAGCACAATATCTCCTTTATATTTAATTCCACATTCATTACCTTCACCAATTTCTTTTACTAACTCATCGGCTTTTCTCAAAGAATCAATCACTCCATTTCCTACAACTTGATCTTCCTCATCTTTTGATTTATTGCGGATGACTCTTAGCTTTGCCTTGTTTTGAAGTTTTCCACTAAGAACGCGACATCCAATAATCATATCATTTTTCTTGCTGAAGAAAACCTGTTTAACCTGAGCTCTCCCGACAACAACTTCTTTTACCTCAGGTTCAAGTAAGCCGCTAAGAATGTTCTTAATATCTTCAAGTAAGTTATAAATAATTTTATACATTTTTATTTCAACATTCTCATGTGTGGCAATTTTTCCAACTACAGGGGAGTCATAATCGACTTGAAAAGCGGCCACAATTCCTTTGCTTGCAGAAGCCATCATTACATCAGATTTAGTGACGCTTCCAACTCCGCCGTGAATAATCTTAATAGCAACATCTTCGTCCTTAATTTTCGCGATTGAATTCTTAATAGCCTCAAGCGAACCCTTGGTATCAGCTTTCAACACTATTCTTAATATTTTTTCTGATTTAACACTTGAAATCAACTGATTAAGCCCAGACATTTTTTCCTCTTCTTGTTTTTTCATAATCATTCCAATTTCCCCAGCTCTTTCTTTTGCGGTTCGATCATCTTTAACCACCTGTAAAATATCACCACTTCTAGGGGTGATACTTAATCCGGCAATCAAAAGAGGAGTAGATGGTCCCGCTGAATTTAGTGATTTCCCATTATGGTCTTTCATTAATTTAATGCGACCATAAGCTGTTCCAACTACCACGTTATCCATAACCCGGAGTGTTCCCGTATTCACAATAATTGTCGCTACCGGTCCAAGATTTTGGTCCAAATGAGCCTCAATCACTGTTCCGACAGCTTCCCTATTAGGATTTGCTTTTAAATTTTCCATCTCAGCCGTTAGCAAAATCATATCAAGCAAAGAATCAATCCCTTCCCCTTTCAAGGCTGAAATTGGCACAAATACTGTTGTTCCTCCCCATTCCTCAGCTTGAAGTCCGTGCTCTGAAAGTTCAGCTCTAACTTTATCTAAATTAGCCCCCGGTTTATCCATTTTATTTACAGCCACAATGATTGGAACCCCAGCTTCTTTGGCGTGATTCAAAGCTTCAACAGTCTGAGGTTTTACTCCTTCATCTGCGGCCACCACCAACACGGCAATATCAGTTACCTTGGCTCCACGGGCTCTCATTTCAGTAAAAGCCTCATGTCCAGGAGTATCCAAAAACGTAATTGGTTTCCCCTTTTTAGAAACTTGATAAGCGGCGATATGCTGTGTAATTCCACCAGCTTCTCCAGCAACTACATCGGTATGTCTGATTGAGTCTAGAAGTTTGGTTTTCCCATGATCGACATGTCCCATAATACAAACAACAGGAGGTCTTTCCTTAAGAGAAGCAGGATCATCTTCTTTGATCATGTTTGAAATATCTCCTGACATTAATTCGTCAGCACCAGCTGCGACTCTTTTTCTGTGAACATTTATCCCAAGATCTGTGGCGATAACTTGAGCCGTATCAAAATCAATTTGTTGGTTAACATTAGCCAAAATACCATTCTTCATCAACTCACCAATCACTTTCGCAGGGTTTACTCCAGTTTTTTCAGCAAATTCCTTAACACTAATGGAGTCAGCCATCTCAATAGAACCAGTTATATCAACAACAGGCTTAACAACAGGTTTCGAGGAATCCTCTTTGCCTTTTCCAGCCATCTTCTTCCGTTGGCTCTTAATAATTTGTCTTTCTTGCTGTTGAGCGATCAACTCATCATATATTTCCGCAACATCGGCCTCTTTTTCCGGCTCTTCAATAACCGCTACCGGAGCTACGTTTTTTGGGGATAATTCTTCATATACTAATTCCGCAACTTCATCGTCAAGAACTCTTGCCTTCGGAGAAACATCAAACCCCAATTCCTTTAGTTTTTCCCTTAAAACCTTGGTCTCTAATTCCAATTTTTCTGCCAATTCTGTAATTTTTGTAGACATGAACTTTAATTTTGTAAAAAAGCATGGGTAGTCTACGTAAAAATCAGTCTAAAGTAAAGGTTTACTGAATTTTTAAAACCGTGTAAAGTTAA
>JBAYNL010000040.1:0-9843 GCA_041678805.1 Candidatus Altimarinota bacterium
GGAAAATATTTCACAAGTGATCTCGTTATTTCTAAGAAATTTTGCGAATGAAAATCCGTACAATTTGGCGACTTTGGAGTCGGTAATTATGGCGTATTTATTACCTAATTTCATCTTTTTTAGATGTTTTGGGATTTCTTGAGTTATGCCATTTTCGATAATAATTTTGTACGAATTATCAAGTTCTGATTTTAAATTTACTTTGATTTCCGACATTGCAAATTTGTTAATACTTCCTTAGAAATGTTTGCCGACAGCTTCTACAATTGGTTGGATGTTTTTCATCAATGTTTTGAATTCTTCTGGTGTTAATTGTTGTTGAGCATCGGATTTTGCTTCAGACGGATTTGGATGAACTTCGATGATAAATCCATCTGCTCCGCAGGCTATTGCGGCTTTGGTCATTGGTTCGATCAAAGATTTTTTGCCTGTAGCGTGGCTTGGGTCAACGATAATTGGCAGATGACTTAATTCTTTTACTAGTGGAACTGTTGCTAATGCTAAAGTATTTCTGGTTTCTTTTTCGAATGTTCGGATTCCTCTTTCACAAAGAATTACATTTGGATTTCCGTTAGCTAAAATGTATTCCGCAGCAAGTAAAAATTCTTCAATGGTTGCAGAAAGTCCGCGTTTTAGCAAAATCGGTTTTTGGGTTGCTCCGACTTCTTTTAAAAGTTCAAAGTTTTGCATATTTCTTGCCCCAATTTGAATCATGTCGACTTTTTTGCAAATAGCATCAAGATCTCTAACATCGACAATTTCTGTTACTACGGCCATCCCATGTCTATCAGCAACTGTTCTAAGAATATCCAATCCTTCTTTGCCAAGTCCTTGAAAGGCGTATGGGCCTGTTCTAGGTTTGAAAGCTCCTGCGCGTAAAATTCTTACACCCATTGCTTTTAGTTCGCGGGCGACTGTATCCATTTGTTCTTCAGATTCTACTGCGCATGGACCTGCTATGGCCGCTAATTGTTCCTTAGAGCCTATTTTGACCCCATTTACTTCGATAATGGTTGGTTCTTTTTTTGTTTCGATGCTAACGAGTTTGTATGGCTGTACAACGCGCATGACTTTTTCAACACCGGGAAGTGATTCCAAGTGTCCAATGTTAATGTCGCGTTCTTCGCCTATTACAGCAATAACGGTACGTTCGACTCCAAAGAGAGGAACAGGTTGTAAACCCTTAGCTTTTAATTCTTCTATGATATGGGCTGATTGGGTTTGTGGTGCCCCAGCTTTCATTACTATAATCATGTCTTGTATTGTTAGTTGAGTAGTATTATTAGTTTCGATAGGCGCAAATCTTCTTAAAGGCGGATGTGCCCTTAAAAGTTACGTTGATGTTTTTGATTTGCACTGGCTCTTGTCTGCTTTCTACTTTTACCATGGTTTTGATGGTTAGATAAATAAAAAAATAATCCTCGAGTGCGTGAGGATTTATTTATAAGTGAATCAATTTAGTCCCTCACGCGATTATTTTGTAAAAAAATAACCATAATAAAAAGCTCCAACAAAGAAGTTGTTTTTTTGAATTTGAATTGTTGAGCTTTCGTTTTGCATGATTTTGCGTGCAGAAATAATTGCTGTTTAATTTTATTGTAGTAGAATCATTTTGTCAAATTTCGTTTATTTTATACGCAAAATTTATGATTATAGATACGCATGCTCATCTGATGTTTCCAGAGTTCAAAGAGGATTTTGAGGAGGTTCTGAAAAGAGCTAAGGATGCGGGGATTTCTAAGGTTGTGAACGTTGGGTGTGATTTAAAATCTTGTCAGCAATCTGTAGAAATGTCTGGGAAATATTCCGAACTTTTTGCGACTTTGGGAATGCATCCTTATGAAGCGGAATTGGTGAATGAAGAGTTGATGAATGAATGGAGAAAAATTATTCCGAATAATAAAAAGATTGTAGCGATCGGAGAATGTGGATTGGATTATTTTAAATCGAAGGTTGAAAAAGAGGTGCAAAAAAATGCTTTTAGGTTGCAGGTGAAATTGGCTAAAGAATTTTCGTTGCCGTTGATTGTTCATAATCGAGAAGCTGATGATGATAGTTTAGCGATTTTGGATGAGGCGTTTTCTGATGGAAAGAAAGTTCCAGTAGTTTTCCATTGTTATGGTAGTACTTTGGAATTTGCGCGAAAGCTTTGGGATAGAGGAATATTGACTTCGTTTACCGGGATTGTGACTTATCCAAATGCAAAAATTGTTCATGAAGTGGCTAAAGAAGTACCAATGAATCTTTTTATGGTGGAAACAGATTGTCCTTATCTTGCTCCGCAATCTTATCGAGGAAAACGAAATGAATCTTCATATGTGATTGAAGTGATCCGAGAAATTGCGAAAATAAAAGGTATTTCTTTTAAAGAAGTCGAGGAAAATTCGACGGAGAATGCGTCGAAATTTTTCTCTAAAATTTAATTTTTATAATTTAATAAAATATATGAAAACAATTTTAAGGTCAGCAATTACAAATTCGGTAGCAACGGCATTGTACATTGCACTTGTAGTTTCTGTTATGAACTACACTGGTCATCAGGATTTTGAAGGACCAGAGGTTCTTATTGGTATTGGAATGTTAATGCTTTTTGTGTTTTCTGCGGCTCTTACGTCATCGTTAGTATTTGGAAAACCGGTACTTTTGTATTTGGAAGGGAAAAAGAAAGAAGCTGTGTCTCTAGTAGCTTATACACTTGGTTTTTTCTTTATAATGATGCTGATTGTTTTTGTGGTGCTTGCGACTTTATGGCTTAGAAGTTAATTGCTTCAATTACTCTTTTAAATTTTTCTGAGCTGATGATTGTTTGAAATCCTAGTTTTTGAGCTTCTTTTAGGCGCTTTTCGTTATGAGGAACTTTGCGCAGTTCGCCTGAGAGGCCGGCTTCTCCGAAAATTATGGTGTTATTTGGAATAGGTTTTTTGAAATAAGAGGAGGCAATTGCAATGAGTAAGGCGAGATCTGCGGCTGGTTCATCTAACCTTATTCCGCCTACGACATTAATAAAAATATCCTGATTTTGGAGATTTAATTTTCCATATTTTTCGAGAATTGCGATTAAGATTTGTAATCTGTTTAGGTCAAATCCATTCGCAGTTCTTTTTGGATAGCCGAAATGGGTTGTGGAAACAAGGGCTTGTACTTCAACTAAAAATGGTCTAGTTCCTTCCATGGCAACAGTGATGGCGCTGCCGATTGCGTTTTCAATTCGGCCTTCGAGGAATTGTTTGGAAGGATTTTTTACTTCGGTAAGTCCCTTTTCAGTCATTTCAAAAATTCCAACTTCAGAGCAGTTTCCAAATCTGTTTTTTGATGCGCGAAGCATACGGAAATGTTGATAACGATCTCCTTCTAAACTAATTACAGTATCTACTAAATGTTCCAAAACACGAGGACCAGCGAGTGTGCCATCTTTAGTGACATGACCAATCAGCATGGTGGTGATATTAGAGGTTTTAGCGAGTTCCAAAATTGCTTCTGTGCAATAACGAACTTGATTGATCGAGCCTGCTTGAGAAGGAATATCTAAACTGGCGATAACTTGGACAGAGTCGATAATTACGAAAACGGGATTTTCTTTGCGCATGGTTTCGAGAATTACTTCCAAATTGTATTCGTTGATGGCGACTAGATTTTTTTCATCAAAGCCGAGCCTGATACTTCTTTCCGCAATTTGATCTATAGATTCTTCTCCTGAGACTAATAATACTTTATAGTTTCTCGCGATTTTGTTTGCTAACTGGAGAGTGAGGGTGGATTTTCCTATTCCTGGTTCACCACTTAGTAAAGTTAGGCTTCCAGGGGTAAATCCGTTTCCAATTACGCGGTCAAATTCTTCGATTCCGGTTGTGAGTTTTGTAGTGTTTTTGCTTGGTTTAGAAAGGGAACTCACTTCTTTTGCCGCTATTTTCATGGAGCGAGGAGTTTTGGAAAGAGTGGATTTTGGGCCTGTCTGAATAACGTCCTCGATGAAACTGTTCCAGGCGTCGCAAGTGGGACATTTGCCTAGCCATTTACTGCTTTCATATCCACATTCTTTGCAAAGATAAATTGTTTTGAGGTGCATGTTTTTGAAGTTATTTGCACAACTCAAATATAGGTGAGCAAGCACTCACCGTCAAGTGATTTTGAAAACTTTAAGAAAGTTTTCAACGCTTTCAAAATATAGGTTTTTGAGATATTTTTATATCTTCGTAGAGTTTCCCATAAGCGATAGCCATTTCTTTGGCGTCGAATTTTTTGAGAACTCTTTCGTGGCCAGCTAGGGCGTATTTCTCACGAAGTTCGGAAGAGGAGATTAGTTTTTCTAGAGCTTCTACTAGTGCTTTTGTATTTCCAGGTTCTACCAAAATTCCTGTTTTACCATCTTCAATAACTTCCGGAATTCCACCTGCTTTGGTGGCGATGATTGGCAGGGGAGTGATCATGGCTTCGAGGTTCACCATTCCAAATCCTTCACGGATGGAGGGGAGGAGGAAGATATTAGAACTTTTTAAAAGTTTTGGAATTTCTTTTTGTTGCCCTGTTAGATGAACATGATTTTCGAGATCGAGTTTTTTTATCAGGTTCTCGTAATCGGCTTTATTTGGGCCGTCTCCGATGATAATGAATTTGGTATTGGGATATTTTTTGATAACTTCTGGAACTGCGTTGATGAGATATTTTATTCCTTTTCTTTCGTTTAATTCTGCTACTGTTGTGATGATCAGGGTATTTTCTTTGCAATGGAAAAGGTCTTCTTTGATGTGACGGAGGTCTTCGTCGGTGAATCTTAGGAGTTGAGATTGCCACCAAGTGAGGTCTAATCCGTTGTGAATGACGGTGATTTTTTGTTTATGTTCAGGATAAAGTTCTGAAAGGAGGTGCTTGTTGTTGTTGGAAATGGCGACAATTTTCGTGACGTATTGTAAAAATCTTTTTTTGAAAAAATCTTTAAAAGGGCTGAGTTTGAAAGGATCGTGTTCAGTAATGATCAAGGGGATTTTGGTGGATTGAGCTACGAGGTAGGCATATCTGCAACTGGCTGGATTCCAGATGTGAGCATGGAGAATATCGGCTTTCTCTTCTTTAATAATTTTCTTAAGTTGAAAATAATGTTTGGGGTCGTGTTTGCTTTTTACATCTAGACGATAGACTTTGATTCCTTCTCCTTGAAAATTGGTGCACCATTTATCCAGTTCTCGATAATTGCTGCAGACTAAGATTGGATCGAATTTAGATTTGTCTAAAAACTTTGCGAGCAGAAACATTTGGAGTTCAGCGCCTCCTCTTTGAGGAGTATCGGTATAAAGAATAATTTTTTTCATGGACAAAATATATATTATCTTGCAACTAATATAAAGAAATGTTAGTTTTTTCGTTGCAAAATTCAGGACAATGGGTTCGTATCGAGTACGATACTTGCCCCGCGTTCGGAACTGAAGAGTAAGCAAGCTTTCTCTTCGTTTCTCTCTTGGGTCAGTAGCTCAGTTGGTTAGAGCAGTTGCCTCTTAAGCAATTGGTCGCGGGTTCGAGTCCCGCCTGACCCACCATTTAGGCTTTTGTAAGCCAAGGACTAATAGTCGATGGGAATAGGCCCTTGACGGTTTTTTTATTTATTTTGACAGTAGGGAGGGGTGGTGGTAGTTTCTCTCTCCTGTATTTCATATTTATAAATTATGAATAAATCCGAACTTGCCGAAAGAACTGAGGCAGCTTCTGAGCGTGTAAAGAGTGAATTTGGGAATGAAAGATTTCTTGCTGTTATTCCAGGAACTGGTTGGAAAGAAGGATTGGATGGTTTATTCCATCAAGAGAATGAAATTCCATATGGAGAACTTGATGTTCCTGATTCTGCTGTTGCAGTTGATGGACATACTAAATCTATACGTGTTGGGGATATAAACGGTAGGCCAACATTAGTTTTGGGACGGGTTCATCCGAATGAGGAAATTCGTCATCCAGATTTAGCTCAGGCTATGAGAATTGTTATTGGTGCTGTTCGAGAGAGAACGGATGGTTTATTGGTGACTAATGGAGTTGGAACATTGCATGGGCGAGTTTCTGTTGAAGGTGGGGGATGTCTACAAAGTTTAATTGCAACGGCTGTTTTAGATGTAATGGGGTGGGCGAATAGAGGGCGTAGACAAGAGCATGTTGGAATTGGAGATTTGGCAATTGTTGATGATATGATTACTACGTCTTTGGGGAGTAATACCCCTTTGTTGGGAGGTGAATTTGCGGATTTTTATCATGGAGGGAAAGATGCTTATGGAATTCATAGAGATAATGATCGTTATTTTAATATTGCTAGAGAGGCGATTGCTAATGTCCAAGGGAGATGTTCTCGTGCTGTTCATTTTCATGCTCCAGGTCCGCAATTTGAAGGACCAACAATGAAAAGAACTTTAAGAGCTATGGGGGCTGATGTTGTAGGAATGAGTTCTCAAGAAAATTTAATTGCTGCTTGGGATAAAATCCCATTTGCGAATGTTGTTCTCGCGACAAATGGGGCTTTTGAGCATCACACTCATGCAGAGAATCAAGAAATGGGCAGAAGTGCTGCTAATAGAACCAGAGAGGTTCTTGCGAGAATTGCAGATACTTGGCCAAGGGTTGCTTAAATTATTTTTTTTGCTGTAACATAATTCTTCAAATGACGTATTATATTACCTAGTAGTATTGTAAAAATTAATTTTATGGTAGATAGAATGGATGGGTCTTCTCAAGGGGGAGACGCTCCTGGACAACAAGGTGAAGATTTTGGACAACAAGGAGGAGATGAAGGTGATAGAAAAAGTTTTAGAACTGCCCCTTTTAGACTTGGAACGGGTCTTGCAGCAGATAGAAGAGCTCAGTTAATTAGGGAAAATTTTCATCCTGTGGGAATGCTTTCTCAGGAAGATCTTGAGGGATATAGAATAGCAGGATGGACAGTCGTTCAAGATTTTTCTGGAGATTTTTATGTTAGGACAGGTGGAGAAGAATCTTCTAATCCATTGCCTTCTGAGGATCCACAGGCTAGAGTTGCGGCGGAACAAACGGTGTTTTATCAACAATTAGTAAGTGCACTAAGGATGTCTAAATTTCATTGTATTTCTAGGGGTGATAATGCTCCGAAATTGACACCTAATGTCAGAAATGCCGGAGGGATACCACTTGTTTTCAACGGCCTTCCTGGAGGACTTCCTCCTGAACTTTGGGTTAAACTAAAAAAAACTTCTGAGGGTAAATAGTAGGTGTTTATTTTGTGTTTGGGGATGGGCCTGTATCTGGACTTGACAGGTTTAGCTTGTAGTGTTATACAGGCACCTATTAATAAATTATCTATAAAAAATGGCTCAGCTTTTGCGACAAAATAATGCTCCTGCGCAGGTGCTTTCTAGCTTTTTTTCGCCTCGTGAAGCTCTTGATTTAGAGGAAGAAAGTGCGATATTTGGGGCTCCTATTAATGAATTGGGGCTTGATCCAGGTAATATAAATCTTGATAGTTTCCAGTATAGGCTTCTAGAAAATTTAATTACGAATGTTCGAAATCAGATAGAACATGGCTTAAGGGAACGTGTTTCCTCTGCTGTTGGTTTAATATTTAATGTTGTTCGTGATAGGGTTCGTCCTGTTTTAGCACAGGTGTTGCAAGTTAGAGAGAGGTCTTATGACCTAAAGAATGCTGAACTTTTAAGTGGTTGGAAAGCATTTTTTGGGCAGAATATTAAAGATACTTCTGAACATAAAGATTTAGAAGATGTTCGAAGGGTAATTGGTATAATTGATGAGGTGATAGATTCTTTGACTCAAACTCTTGGTGATTCGTTTTTAAATGAGCCGAGTGAGATGCCTGAGGATGTGAATAATATGGTTTTATGTGTTCAGGAACTTCGAAGTTTGAAGAAACGATATGAGCAGTGGAGTCCTTCTGCGCGTACTAATATTGAAGATCAGGGATTTCATAATGATTATGTTGATGAATTGAAGAGAATTTCTGGTAGATATAGTTCAGTTTTTCCTGGCAGAGGATGCGAGGAAGCTGAATTAACAAGAATGAACTACTGTCGTGGAGATGTTATCGTGACCACTTTTGATGTAATTTGGGATTCTTATATGGAAAAGCGTTCTCGTTTTGTTGATTCTTTGGATGCTGGTATTGGCACTCTTGAGCGTCAACTTGCTGAATACAAGAAACGCAAGATGGTTGAGTATGTTGAAGGGCTGTAGAGGGATTAAATTTGGGAATTGGCGGTTTTTTATTTTGATGTAGCAACTTGGCTTGTGGAGTTTTGGCGAATGGAAAAGAATGTGGTATAATTTTAAAATGATTTTTAATTGAAAATAAATGGGCCCAGAGGGTAATGAATTTTTTGGAGGAGGGTCTGGTGTTGCCAGGGAAGTTAAACGTGGCTCTATTTCTAGTAGAAAATCTTTGCAAGAAATGGGGGTTGATGATTTATTAGGAAGAGCAAATAAAGTTGCGTTTGGAATTATTAGGAGGTTGCAGGAAGAAGGTGTGATTGATAAAGATTTAAGTGATAATCATGTTATAAATAGTGATCTTTTTAAAGAGTTGATGAGCTATCTTGAAGGTAGTGTGAGAATAGGAATTTCTAGAGGGGATTCTAAAGGGTATAGAGATGCTTGTGTTCGATATACTCGAAAAGGTGAGTACATGGTTGTTTTAAATCTATATTCTTTAGATTTAAGGGGTGTTGAAGTTCAAATTCCGATTAAAGGATTTAATAGAAATACATTAAATTATGTAGATAAACAAAATTATGTCAGATACTTTGAAGGGAGAGAGTTGGCTGAAAGAAATGGGGAAAGAAGTGGATTATCTTCTTCGTTTTTGAGGGGCCAAAACAAAGATCTTATTGAAAGGATGAAATTGGATGAGTATATCCGTAAAATGTCTTCTAAAGATAATTTTGAGGACTGTTTAAAATATTTTACTGAAAATATTATTGGATGGATTAAGTGGATGCATACTGAATTTGATGATAGTTTTGTGGAAAATTCGCCTACTTCTGATTATATTTCAAGTATTATAAGATGGAAAGAAGACAGGTTAGAAGGATTTTTTGTTAATTTAAAAGCTGTTGAGCCAAGGTTGTCTTTATCGGAAGTTGAAAATTTTATTTTTAAAGATTTTGTTGATTTTTCAAGCGATTCTTATAATCGAGCCATGGTGAGGGCAATAGATCAAAAAAACACAGCTTTAATGACATTGTTAGAATCTTCGGATTATGCTGTAAGAATGTTTATTAAGGAATTTTTGAAATATAAATTTTAAATGATCAGGGGGTATGTTTTGAATGTTGATGTATGTAAATGTGTAAAATAGTAAAGTTTTGTGTTATGATTAAGCTATGTCTCCAAAGAAATTGCGTCCCAAAAAGCTAAATAAATATGATAACTTGAGCAAGACTCAGGCGGAGTTTGATTTTCATGACAAGGGACTTTTGAGAGAAAATGATATGAGAGATTTGGCGGATGAGTTTCTAGAGGAGTGTTTGCGTAGAAAACTTACGAAAGTTTTGTTTATTACTGGAAAAGGACTTCATTCTAAAAGTGGAATGCCGATTATTAAACCGTTTTTGAAAAAATATTTGGGAGGATTGCCTTTTGTTGTTCGAGTTTACGAAGGACGTTACGACCGAGGAGGGTCGGGAACGTTGGAAGTGATTTTGAATAATGATTAGATCGTCTCGTGTGTGTATTCTACTGCAACCTTGACGTCTTTGCCGACTCTTTGCATTAAATCGTATAAATCGTATAGTTTTTTAAAACTGTTTTCGGCTGGATCGTCTACGCGGTTTATTCTTCTTGTATCTCCGTTTGTCACAACTTCTGTTCTGGACATCTTTCCTGTAA